>NZ_RZRP01000341.1:0-6318 GCF_003997795.1 Mesorhizobium sp. M7A.F.Ca.US.005.03.2.1
CACATCGTTGGCGCCGACCACGACGAGCGGTGCGATGGCTGCCGGCGGCACGTTCATCTCCGAACGCACGGAGCGGATGCCGGAGACGAGGTCGACCAGCCAATTGATGTCGGCTGCAGCCTCGGCGTCTTCGAAGTCCGGTGACGGCCACGTGGCATGGCACAGCAGCGAGGGGCGTTGCTTGCCTTCGCCAGCGGTCTGCGCCCACAGTTCCTCGGTCATGAACGGCATCATCGGATGCAGCAGCTTGTAGATCTCGTCGAGCACGAAGGCGACGCAGGCTCGGCTTTCGGCTTTGGCCGCCTCGTCGGTGCCCATGAACACCGGCTTCAGCAGTTCCAGGTACCAGTCGCAGAACAGGTTCCAGACGAAGCGGTAGGCGGCGCCCGCCGCCTCGTTGAAGCGGTATGAGGTGATGCCGTCGGTGATCTCGCGCGCCGCCCGCGTCAGCTCGGTGAGGATCCAGCGGTTGACCGCCAGCTTGGCGTCGTTGAGCCAGAAATCGTCATTGCGCGCGACCTCGTTCATCTCGGCAAAACGCGTCGCGTTCCACAGCTTGGTGCCGAAATTGCGATAGCCGGCGATGCGCGCCGGATCGAGCTTCACGTCGCGGCCCTGCGCCGCCATCACCGTCAGCGTGAAGCGCAGCGCATCGGCGCCGTATTCGTCGATCAGGTCGAGCGGATCGATGACGTTGCCTTTCGACTTCGACATCTTGGCGCCGTTCTTGTCGCGCACCAGCGCATGGACATAGACGGTGTGGAACGGCTCCTCGTCCATGAAGTGCAGGCCCATCATCATCATGCGGGCGACCCAGAAGAAGATGATGTCGAAGCCTGTCACCAGCACGTCGGTCTGGTAGTAGGTCTTCAGCTCGGGAGTCTCATCGGGCCAACCCAGCGTCGAGAACGGCCACAGCGCCGACGAGAACCAGGTGTCCAGCACGTCCTCGTCGCGGGTCAGGATCTCGCCCGGCTTGAAGTTCTCCAGCTTGTCCTCGACCCAGGCCTTCCACGGTCCTTCCAGCGCCAGATAGAATTCGATCGCGGCGCTCAGCGCCTCTTCCTCGGTCTTCTCGACGAAGACGCGCCCGTCGGGCCCGTACCAGGCCGGAATCTGATGACCCCACCAGAGCTGGCGCGAGATGCACCAGGGCTGGATGTTCTCCATCCAGTCGAAATAGGTCTTTTCCCAGTTCTTCGGCACGAAGTTCGTGCGACCTTCGCGCACTGAAGCGATCGCCGGTTTGGCCAGTTCCGCCGCATTGGCATACCATTGCTCGGTCAGGAATGGCTCGATCGGCACCCCGCCGCGATCGCCATGCGGCACCGCGTGGCGATGCGGCTCGACCTTTTCGAGGAAGCCGCCCTCTTCCATCAGCTCGACGATCTTCTTACGCGCGACGAAGCGATCGAGGCCGTCGAGTTCGTCCCAGACCGCCTGGCGCTCCGGCGTCACCTCGAGGCCGGCGAGAAAATCTTCATTGTCCCTGAGGCTTACCGCCGCCTCCGTGGTCAGGATATTGATCGCCGGCAGCTTGTGGCGCCTGCCGACCTCGAAATCGTTGAAGTCGTGCGCCGGCGTGATCTTGACCGCGCCCGAACCTTTTTCCGGATCGGAATACTCATCCGCCACCACGGGAATCCTGCGGCCAACGATCGGCAGGACGATGTTCTTGCCGACCAGATGCCGGAAGCGCTCGTCGTCGGGATGCACCGCGACGGCCGTATCGCCCAGCATCGTCTCCGGGCGCGTCGTCGCCACGGTGATGAAGGTTTTCGGGTTTTCCGGGTCGAAGACCTTGCCTTCGACGGGGTAGCGGAAGTGCCAGAGATTGCCATTGACCTCCTGCTGCTCGACCTCGAGATCGGAGATCGCGGTGAGCAGCTTGGGGTCCCAGTTCACAAGACGCTTGTCCTTGTAGATCAGCCCTTCCTTGTAGAGCGTGACGAACACTTCGAGCACCGCCTTGGACAGGCCTTCGTCCATGGTGAAGCGTTCGCGTGACCAGTCGGCCGAGGCGCCGAGCCGCTTCAACTGGTTGAAGATGGCACCGCCGGATTCGGCCTTCCACTCCCACACTTTCTCGATGAACTGTTCGCGGGTCAGGTCGCGGCGATGGATCTGCTTTTCCATCAGCTGCCGCTCGACCACCATCTGCGTGGCAATGCCGGCATGGTCCATGCCCGGCTGCCACAGGACGTTCTTGCCGCGCATGCGCTCGAAGCGCACCAATATATCCTGCAGCGTGTTGTTGAGCGCGTGTCCCATATGCAGCGAGCCGGTGACGTTCGGCGGCGGGATGACGATGGTGAAGGCCTCCGCCCCCTCCTCGGCCCCGGCACCGGCGCGAAACGCGTCGGCCTCTTCCCAGACTTTGGCGATCTTCGGCTCGACGGTTTTGGCGTCGTAGGTCTTTTCAAGCATGGGAAAATGGTCCGCGCTGTCGGGAGTTTTGCTGGTCCGGTGTAAATCGGAAGGTTTTGGCCAAGTCAACCGCAAGGGCTGTCTCGGACCCTCACAACCAGATAGGCGCGGCCTTGGTCATTTCAACGGAAAGCGATCCGTCGTCCTGCCGACAACGACTTCGCCAAAACAAACGGCGCCACGAAGGCGCCGTTTCCTCTAGCAATCGGCATGGGCAGCTACTGCGCCCCGCGCGCCACGCGCTCGATCTCCTCGCGCACCAGTCTTTCGACCAGTGTCGGCAGATTGTTGTCCAGCCAATCCTGCAGCATCGGCCGCAGCATCTCTTCGGCCATGTCGTCGAATGTCTTCTTGCTGCGGCTGGCAAACGCGTCGGAAAGCTCGCCAAAGGCAGCCGCGACCTGACGGCCGGTGTGCTCGGAAACGATCGCCGGACGCGGCGCGTCGCTGGCCGCCACCGGCCGCACCACGCTTGCATCCGGACGAGACGGCTCGGTAGCCGGTTTCGCGGTTGGTTCATCCCCTGGAGCCTCCATCGACGGCTGGGCAGCCGTCTTGCGTGCCTCGCTCCGGTCCGACACCGCCCTGGCCTGCTCGCCAACCGCGGCGATCTCGCGACGCCAATCGGCGATGGAAGCGTCGGCGACAGGACGCGATATTGGCGCTTCAGCCGTGATTGGCTCCGCTGCAACGCGGGCGCTGACCTCGGCGAGTGTCATCGATGGCCTTGCCGGGCTGGGATCGGGGCGCACCGGCGTTTCCATGCGCGCCACCACCGGCTCGGCCGGCGGCAGCTGTGACTGGACTTCCGCCAGCGTGACAGGCTTCCTGCCCTCGGGGGCGGCATGCAGGTCGGCACGAAAAGCTTCCACGTCGGGGGCTGCATAGACGCTCGACGCGCGCTCCAGATCCTGGCTCAGCTCATCGGCGTCGCCCGGCTGCTTGCGGCCGCCGTCGCTGTCCTCGATGATCCGCCTGATGGAAGCCAGTATCTCTTCCATGGAAGGTTCGCGCTGTGCGCTGCTTGCCGTTGCCATCGTCACATCCGCCGCCCTTGTGACCCCTGTTGGGTTTTCCGCTCCGGCAGAGCCGGATCGAATCATGGCCACAGCGTAACCGACGGATCGCCGCACGAGAATCCCCAATCTGGGGACTTGTGGGATTTCAACAGATTAGCGCCATCTGAACCCGAGAGCCGCAGCGCGAAAGATCCTGCTCAAGCAGGGAACACGGCCAGTTCAGGCCGAACGCCTCAGCGGCCGTCCGGCGTGCGCAGTCCGTACCACTTGTCCTTGACCGCGTTGTAGTGCTCTTCAGGCTTGTATTTCGCTACCTGCAAGCCAAGGCGGTCGACGGACAGACGGCCGGTCGCCTGCAGGATGGCGTAGCTCGCCACCACCACATCGTGTTCGTAACCGGCCTGGTTGATCTGGGCGGTGATGACCGTCGCCTGCGCATTGAGGACGTCGAGCGTGGTGCGCTGGCCGACATTGCGCTCTTCGATGACACCGTTCAGTGCCAGCTTCGCGGCTTCGATCACTTGCCTGTTGGCCGTCAGCTGCTGCTGCGCGGCGGTGTACTCGGTCCAGGCGGCGGTGACGGCCTGGCGCACCTGGTCGCGGCTGACGTCGACCTGGATGCGGGCCTGGCTGAGTGATTCCTTGTTCTGGCGCACGATCGCCGAGGTGCGGCCACCTGAATAGATCGGGATGGTCAGCGTTGCCCCGACACTGGCCGAATTGGTCGTGCCATCCTGCGAACCGACGCCTGGCAAAGGCGAGGTATTGCGATAGGCGCTCGAAACGCCGGCGGAAGCCGACAGCTGCGGCAACAGCGCGCCTTCGGCCGACTTCACCGAAAACGCCGCGGCGTCGACCAGATGCTGCGTGGCAAGGATGGCCGGATGCTCGTTCGAGGCCACCCCGACGGCGGCGGCGCGTGAGGCGTCGGCCTGGGCGACATCGGTGCGTGTGCCTTCACCAACTTCGAAACGCGAACGCGCCGCGCGCGCCGTCTCGGTCAGGAACTGCAGGTTCTGCTCGGTCAGCACAGCGACCTGCCGGTCGCGAATCACGTTCATATACGCTTGCGCCGCGCTGAACAGGATGCCCTCTTCGGTGTTGCGCAGGCTTTCGACCGAGGCCCGGACCTGTGCTTCGGCGGCAGCAACATTGTTCCTGGTCTGAAAGCCGTCGAACAGCGTCTGGTCGATCTGGACGCCAAAATTGCCGGTGGTCAGCCGCACGCTTGAATTGGTGCCGTTGAGATGGCTGCTCGAATAATCGATATCCGCCGAGCCGGTGACAACCGGGCGGTAGCCCGACTTGGCGATGGCGACACCCTCATCGGTGACGCGAACGCCGGCACGGGCCGAATTCAGTGAAGAATTGTACTGGTAGGCCTTTGCAAGCGCGCCGGAGATGGTTTCGGCTGAAGCGGCCAGTGGGGACAGCATGGTCGCCGAAACGAGGACGGCGGTGAAAAGTGACTTGCGTAAAGACGGCACGGTTAAACCCTCATTCGTTTTCCATGGGAACCGCGCCGCGCCTGCTTCTCTCATAGATCAGCCGGCGCCGCGTGTTCGTGTTCCCTGCTGCTCACCCCCAAAGTGCCCCCAGTTTGGCATCAGCAGCGATCGTTCAAATGCAAGCGACCATGACAAAGCCTCTGCTGCAAGGCCAAATCATTCAGAATTCGAAAGCACGAATGCGTTCAAACCCCGGTAGTGGCTTAATTGCCGCATTAAATGCACGTCTTCCGGTTACAACCCCCCCGGCCTTGAAAAAGAGACGGGCCACGCCGGAATTGCCCTGCCCTTCGACGGCGACGAGTCGGCCGCCTTCGGCAAGCTGGTCGAGCAACGGGGCCGGCACTTCCGCGACACTGCCACCGATAAAGATAACATCATAAGGCGCCTTGGCGGCATGCCCCTGCGGCAACGCGCCCTGGACGACGGTCACATTGCCGCAGCCAAGCGACGAAAGCGTCGATCTGGCGGTTTCCGCCAGCGCCGAATCGTTTTCGAGCGCCACTACGGACCCGGCCAGCCGCGACAGGATGGCCGAGGCGTAGCCCGTTCCGCAACCGACATCGAGCACCGAATCGGTCGGGTTGATCTCGGCCAGCTGGATAAGCTTGGCCAACGGCGACGCTTCCATCAGGTAGCGCGAACCGTCCGCGCCGGCTGCAATGCGGATGTCCTCGTCGATATAGGCGAGATCGCGCTGGGCGGCGCCGACAAACATCTCTCTTGGGACGACAAGCATTGCATCGAGTAGCGGCGCGCTGGTCACATCTGTGGTGCGGACCTGGCCGTCGACCATCTTGACGCGTAGTTCGGAGAAATCAGCGCTCATGTCCCAACCAGTCCGCTTGCCGCGCCAGAACCGCGGTCCATTGTGTCAGGAACTTCAGGCCCCTGCGCTGCCGCGCGGGGGCCCGGGCATTGGAGGCCTCGCCCGGAATCGAACCGGGGTGCAAGGATTTGCAGTCCTCTGCGTAACCACTCCGCCACGAGGCCTCATTGCTCCCGGCGTTCCACCCGGTTCCAATAGGTTGCGGCGAAAATGCCGTCAAGCGGCCACCTTGCATTCCGAACGGTTTCCTCGCGTCAGTCCGGACGGCGTCCGGCAAATCATCGGACCGCTTTATTAGCGGACAGTTAAGCATAGCCTGATGGGAGAAGAACGCATCCTGTCGCCGCATGACAGGGCAAGGCTTGCCTCGGCCGCGGCTGTTCTCAAGCAGATCCGTGAGGCACTGGAAGAGCAGGCCGCCCACTGAAACACCACCTTGCGCTATCGGCGGTCAATCGGGCCGGCGACGCCGTTCCCACCAGACGACAAAGCGACGCCGGTGACGGCGGACCATGGCGAATTCATAGGACAGCAC
>NZ_RZRP01000342.1:0-6298 GCF_003997795.1 Mesorhizobium sp. M7A.F.Ca.US.005.03.2.1
ATACCAGGACGAGGCGGCGCACCGCTTCGGGATGCTGGACGGCCATGCGGAAGGCGACGCCGCCGCCCAGCGAATAGCCCATGACATCGACCTGGCTGTAACCGAGCGCCTTGACGATGGCGGCCATGTCGTCGCCCATCGCCTCCACGGTGAATGGTCGGTCACCCAGCGCGGTGCGGCCGTGACCCTGCAGGTCGACGCCGATGACGGTGCGGTTTTCGGCAAGTTTCGGCAGGATCGGCGCGAACATATCCGTGGTGCCAAGACCACCATGCAGCAGAAGCAGCGGCTCGCCCTTGCCATAGATCGCATAGTAGTAGTTCAGGCCGTTGATCGTCAGAAGGCCGGACTTTTCCGGCTTCGGCAGTGCATTCGTTTCAGTCGTCATGGCAGGTTTTGTCTCCTCTGCATTGGTGATGCCCGGGCAGGCAAGCAGTGCTGCGGCCGAAGCAAAAATGGCGAAAAACAGGGTTTTGAACATATCGATCTCCTCTCCTGTCGATATCAAGGCGTTATGCGGATCAAAGCGTTTTGGCGAGTTCTTCGAGCTGGTCGGCGCACTGTCCCCAGCCCTCGTGGAACCCCATCTTCTCATGCTGTTCGCGGTCGGCGACGCTCCAGTGCCTGACCCGAGCGATGTAGCGGGTCTTGCCGTTGCCCTCGTCCTCGAAGGTCAGCGCGACGGTCATGAACGGCTTTTCCGAAGGCTGCCAAGCCTCAGTGTAGGCGTCGGTGAGGACGATCTTCCTGCCGGCAACGACTTCGAGGAAGACACCTGGGTTGGGGAACTCGTTGCCGTCCGGGCTGGCCATGACGACAAGGCTCGAGCCACCGGCGCGCACATCCATCTCCGCGCGCGGCGTCGTCCACGGTTTTGGAGAGAACCAGCGCGTGATCAGTTTCGGATCGGTCCAGCAGCGATAGACGTTCTCGCGCGGCGCATCGATGATGCGGGCGAGAACCAGTTCGCGGTCGTTGGTGGGGGCGATGTCGAGCTTGGTGGTCATGATGGCGTCCTGCGTTTGATCTGGCTTCCGTCCCAAGGACGAGCCGATGAACCGCAAGCCGACATCGGCCAGCGAAAATTTTGCGACACCGTTTCGATTGACCCGAGGCGTCACTCACCTTCGTCATCCACGGGCGGAGCAGGAACGCAGCTCCGTCGCGGAGACCCGAGGATGACAAAGTGATCGATGGGCCAAAGCCTCAGTGGCGCTTGGCTTGCACCAGATAGGCCTCGATCTCGGTCTCGCCGAGCCACTTTGCCGCTTCCAGCCGGTGCAGGCCCTCGACGAGGATGTGGCGCTTGCCGTCATGGCGGACCTGGATCGGCGTCTTCATGCCGTTTTCCAGAATGTCCTCGGCGAGATGGCGGACGGTCTCGGGATGCAGCGTCTTCTTGCGCGCCGTCGGCACGTAGATCTCGTCGACCTTGACCTTTTGCACTCTGAGCATGCCGACCCCCGTGGCGGAAACGCCGCCACCCCTGAGATAGTCCGTTTGATGGAGGTGGCCAAGGGTGCGGCTAACGAATACGAAGTCCGAAGGCCATTCTCGGTTCGAAGATGCCAGGGACAGCAGATCGTTTGCCTGTCGTCGCGCGTTTCGATATTGCGTCTGCGCGATCGTCGAAGGCCACGGAGCAAATCCCCATGAGCAAATCTCTCGTCACCTTTGTCGGCGTCGCCCATCCCTGGATGTGCGACGTGATGGGGCACGTGAATGTGCGTCACTACGCGGCGATGTTCGATGATGCCAGCTTCCAGCTTCTCGGCCATATCGCCGGACAGGACGACAACCAGGCGTCGCAGATCGGATGGGCCGACGTGCGCACCGAAATCGACTATCGGCATGAAACGAAAGCCGGTGCGCTCATCACCATCCGCTCGCATGTCGTGAAGATCGGCCGCACCTCCATCACCTTCGAACAGGTGATGTTGGGCTCGCTCGACGGCATTGTCCGCGCATCGAGCCGGACGACAAGCGTGCGCTTCGACCTTGCCGCGCGCGCCTCGGTCGCTCTGGACGAGCCGATGCGCGACCGCTCTTCGGCCTTCCTGATCGAATAAGCCTGTCTCCGCCCGTCAGCCTATGTAGATGCGGTCCTCGAGGGGCGTGTCGGCAATCAGCGTCTGCAGCCCTGACAGCAGCGCCTTCTCGGCGCGGTTCATCACCTTGTCCGGATTGACCAGCAGGAAGATGTCGATGGCCGGCGGCGCGTCATAGGGCGGCAGCCGCCACAGCATTCCATCCGCCACGTCCCGCCGCGCGACGTGCAGCGGCAGCGGCCCAATGCCCAACCCGGCGACGATCATGCGCCGCACCTCTTCCAGGCTCGAGGACACGCCGACGACATCGGCGTTGAGCCGGGCCTCGCTGCGCAACAGCGCGACCGGCCGCAACGCATCCGAGATGTGGTCGGTCTGGAACGATACCGAGGGCTCGCCCCGGAGATCGGTCAGCGTCAGCCCGGTTTGCCCGTAAAGCCTGTGCTGCGGCCCACAGAAGAAGCCGAAGAACTCGCGGTAGACCATCGCATATTCCAGCGCCGGATCGCGCTGGCTGACCAGGCAGATGCCGAAGGAAGCACGCCGGTCCCTCACCTGCTTGGCGACTTCGGTGCTTGCTGCGACTGAAATGGTGATGCTGGCGTGAGGGTAGTTGCTGTGGAACTCGGACAGCGCCTGATCAAAGAGCGGCGAGACGACATGGCTTGCCGTCGCGATCATCACATGGCCGGTAACATCGTCGCTGATGCCGCGCATCAGCAGCGGCAACTGCGATATGGTGCCGAACACCTCGACGCTCTGCTCGTAGAGAAGCCGCCCGACCTCGGTCAGTTCGAAGCGCGTCGCGTCGCGCTCGACCAGACGCCGGCCCACCCGGTCCTCCAGCCGCCGCAGAGCATTGCTGACGCTGGGTTGCTTGAGGTTCAGTCGCTCCGCAGCTCGCGTGATGCCCTTCACCTCCGCGATGACGACGAATGTCCGCAGAAGGTTCCAGTCGAGATCCCAGACCAGTCGTTCGGGGCGTGGAAGTACCATTCCTGATATCTATGCTCTCTATTCCCATTATCTATTTGCGCAATGATACCGCAAAGGCAATCATTGATGACAGGAAAGCGTCTGCACGCCTCCCAAGAACAAACCTTGCGCGCCATCCAGAGGAGAGGAAATCAGATGAACAGAGTATTTTCCGGCATCGCCGTTGCGGCCCTGCTGCTTGCGTCGACCTTCACTGCCGTTTCGGCCAGGGCCGACGACCTCGAAAAGATCAAGGCGGCGGGCGAGCTGAAGATTTCCATGAGCGGTCAGTATCCGCCCTTCAACTTCGTCAACGACCAGAATGAAGTCGTCGGTTTCGACGCCGATATCGGCAAGGCCATCGCCGAGCGCATCGGTGTCAAGGGCACCATCATCACCACGGCCTGGGACGGCATCATTGCCGGCCTGCTCGCCAACAAATACGACACCGTCGTTGGCTCGATGACGATCACGCCTGAGCGTGAAAAGGTGGTCGATTTCGTCGGGCCTTACTACCACGCCGGCCGCGCCGTTTTCGTCAGCGAGCAGTCGAAAGTGCAGAGCCTCGACGACCTCAAGGGCAAGACCATTGGCGTGACGCTGGGCGAGACGCATGAGAAATGGGCGCGCGAAAAGGGCGGCTGGGATATCCGTACCTACAAGGGCCTGCCGGAACTGCTGCTGGAGCTGAGGGCCGGCCGCGTCGACGCGATAGTCGTCGACAACATTCCGGTCATGGTTGCCGTCAAGGAGACGGGCGAGAAGGTCCGCAAGCTCAACACGCCCGATATCGAAGGCGGCGCTGTTGCCATCGGCATCGCCATCCGCAAGGACAATCCGGAGCTCAAGGCTGCGATGCAGAAGGCGCTGGACGACATGCTGGCGGACGGCAGCTACGAAAAGATCTCGATGAAGTGGGTCGGCAGCGACATCCGCTGATCTCTCCTGGCTTCAGGCGACCAAAGCCGCCTGAAGCCGAGCGTTACTCCTGCTGGACCCTTTCATGGATTTCTCCTTGATGCAGCGCGTCTTCCCGTTCTTCGTGGAGGCCGCCTTGGTGACGATCGAGATCACGGTGTTGGCCCTGATCCTGGGCCTCGCGGCTGCTTCATTGGCCGCGGCCGCCAAGATGTCGAAATCGGCAATCCTGCGGACCATCGGCACGCTCTATGTCAGCCTGTTTCGCGGCACGCCGTGCCTGATCCAGCTCTTCGTGCTCTATTTCGGCGGCCCGCAGATCGGCATCAATCTGGAGCCGTTCGCCGCCGGCGTTATCGGCCTCGGTCTCAACATCGGCGCCTATATGGCGGAATCGATCCGTGGTGCGCTGGTCGCGGTCGACAGGGGCCAGACGGAGGCCGCCCGCACAATAGGCTTCAGCCGTTTCCAGACCTTGCGCAAGGTCGTGCTGCCGCAGGCCGCACGGCTGATGATCCGGCCGCTCGGGGTCAATACGGTTGCTTTGTTGAAGGGATCAGCACTTGTGTCGACCATTTCAGTCGTCTAACTGACCTACACCGCCCAGCGCTTCATCGGCTCCACCTACAAGCCGTTCGAGATATTCGGCGTTGCAGCCCTGCTCTACATGATCATGGTCTACGCGGTTGCGCGGTTCGTCGACCTGCTCGACAAACGCTTCGCCATCGTCTGACCGGAGAGCACGATGCAAGGTTTGGATTTCACCGTCGTCGCGCCCTACTGGGACCTTCTGTTGATTGGTGCCTGGTGGACGGCGGTGCTGACGGTCTCGGCGGGCGCACTCAGCTTCGTCGGCGGCATCCTGTTCGCGGTCATCGTGCTCTACGCTCCGAAGATCGTCGCCTATCCCGTGCGCGCCCTCATGTGGGTGTTCATGGGTACGCCGCTGCTGTTGCAGCTGTTCCTGATCTATTTTGGCTTGGTGCAGATCGGCATCGACATTCCTGCCCTTGCCGCCGGCATTGTTGGGCTCGGCCTGCACTTTGCCGTCTACAATGCCGACATCATCCGCGCCGGCATCGTGGCCGTCGATGTCGGCCAGACGGAGGGTGCGCGCAGCATCGGCTTCGGCAAGTGGCAGACGCTGCGCCATGTCGTGATACCGCAAGCCATCCGCAACACGGCACCACCGATCGGCGGCAATCTGATCGCGCTGTTGAAGGAATCCTCGATCGTCTCGGTCATCGGCATCGCCGAGTTGGTCCATTCGGCCCAGCTGGCGATCAGCGAAACGTTCCGCCCGTTCGAGTTCTACATCACCGCAGCGGCGCTTTATTACATTCTCAATCTTGTGCTCGAGGCGGCCTTGCGTCGGTCTGAAAGACATGTGGAGGTTTCCCGATGAGCACGCAGCGGCCAATGGTCGAGGTTCGCGGCGCGCGCAAATCGTTTGGCGCCGTCGAGGTCCTCAAAGGCATAGGCCTGTCGGTCGATCGCGGGCAGATCGTCGCCATCATCGGCCCGAGTGGCTCCGGCAAGAGCACGCTGCTGCGCTCCATCAACCATTTGGAATCCCTGGACTCCGGTGAAGTCTGGCTCAACGGCGTGCAGGTCAACCAGAAGCTGCACGGCCATGCCTTCGAGCGGCACATCAACAAGGTGCGCCAGCAGATGGGCATGGTGTTTCAGCACTTCAATCTGTTCCCGCATCTGACTGTGATCGAGAACATTTCCATGGGACCGATCATCCTAAAAGGCATGACCAAAAGTGACGCGCATGCGCTGGCGCATAGCCTCTTGTCCAAGGTCGGGCTCGCCGACAAGATCGACGCCTACCCCTCGCGGCTTTCGGGCGGCCAGAAGCAGCGTGTGGCCATTGCCCGTGCGCTGGCGATGCAGCCCAAGGTGATGCTGTTCGACGAAGCCACCTCGGCGCTCGATCCGGAACTGGTCGACGAGGTCAACGCGGTGATGAAACAGCTTGCCGCCGAACACATGACCATGCTCATCGTAACGCATGAGATGCGCTTTGCCGGCGAAGTAGCCGACAGGGTGCTGTTCATGGATGGCGGCGTGATCGTCGAGGAAGGCCCGCCCGGCGACATGTTCCGCGCGCCGCAGAAGGACCGCACGCGCAGCTTCCTCAAGAAATATCTTTCCGCCTGAGGATGACCATGAACAGCCCAAACACGGAATTCCCCGATTTCGGACTGACGCCCCACCAGCGCCGGCAAGCCGTGCGCGGCCACTACTGGGAGTGGCCGGGCATGGATGGCGAACGCGGCGAGATCTGGTGCTACAGCGACCGGTTTTCCTATCGCGCCGGCGAAACGGTGGCTTTGCATGTCAGTTCGACA
>NZ_RZRP01000343.1:0-6287 GCF_003997795.1 Mesorhizobium sp. M7A.F.Ca.US.005.03.2.1
GTCGCAAGGCGTGCACGCGATGGCGCCATTGGCGCGCGGCCTCCCGGTGAGATCGGCTTTGCGGTGCTGCGTGGCGGCAGCATCATCGGCGAACACAGCGTGAGCTTCTGTGCCGAAGGCGAGCTTGTGACCTTGTCGCATGCGGCCGGCGACCGCGTCATGTTCGCCCGCGGCGCCATTGCCGCCGCGCTCTGGCTCGAGGGACGCCCGCCCGGCGAATACGACATGCGCGACGTTCTCGGTTTCGGCGCTCCGTGACCGGCAGCCACAACGGATTCCATTTCAACGGCCGTTAAAACGACTGAAAGCCAGCTGAAAGCTTGGGCGTGCCATGAAGTCATTACGGCGTTCGCCGTGTGACCGGTGCGGGAGCGGCCGGTAAGGAGGAATGCGGCGCAGCCGGGATGGCGCGCCGCCCAAGTGGAGGAAGTTTCGTGACCGGTTTCATCTCGAAGTGCGCCCTGCGCACAGCGGCGCTAACCCTTGCTATTGCAGCCACAAGCGCCACGGTGGCTTCGGCTGCCGACAAAATCACCATCATCGTCGGCGGCATGGAAAAGCAGATCTATCTGCCTGCCGTGCTCACCCAGCAGCTCGGCTACTTCAAGGACCAGGGGCTCGATGTCGAACTGCTCAACTCGCGCGCCGGGGTCGAGGCCGAAAATGAACTGCTGGCCGGTGCCGTCCAAGGCGTTGTCGGCTTCTACGATCACACCGTCGACCTGCAGTCGAAGGGCAAATACATCCAGTCGATCGTCCAGTTCAGCCAAGCGCCCGGTGAGGTCGAGCTGGTCTCCGCCAAGCACCCGGAGATCAAGTCGCCCGCCGATTTCAAGGGCGCCACGCTCGGCGTCACCGGTCTCGGCTCCTCGACCGATTTCCTGACCCAGTATCTTGCCGTGCGCAGCGGCCTGAAGCCCGGCGACTACACGCTGCTGCCGGTCGGCGCCGGCAACACCTTCATCGCCGCCGTCAAGCAGGACCAGATCCAGGCCGGCATGACCACCGAGCCGACCATCGCCAAACTGCTCAAGACCGGCGAGGCAAGCATCCTGGTCGACATGCGCACGCCTGAAAAGACCAAGGAAGCGCTGGGCGGCGACTATCCGGCGGCGTCCTTCTATGTCCAGTCCTCCTGGCTGGAAGGCCACAAGGATGAGGCACAGAAGCTCGCCAATGCCTTCGTCAAGACGATGAAATTCATCGCCACGCATTCGGCCGAAGAGATCGCCGACAAGATGCCGAAGGATTATTATGCCGGCAACCGGGACCTTTACGTGCAGGGGCTGGCCGGCGGCAAGGCGATGTTCACGCCGGATGGCCGCATGCCGGCCGATGGTCCGCCGACCGTGCTCAAGGTTCTCTCGACATTCTCGAAGAGCCTGCAAGGCAAGCAGATCGACCTGTCGAAGACCTACACGACCGAATTCGTCGACGCTGCCAAATAGCGGCGCCAGCCTACCACTCGTTGAATAACAAGGACTTGCGCCGGCTGCTTGAATCAAGAAGGCAGCGGCGCGGCCTCCCGAACACCTGGAGATCCGTGGCACTGCCGCGGGCTCCCTTGCCCCATTGCGACAGGAGTGCGCCATGCAAGTGCAACCCATGGCGGCCGAGAAGCTGTCTCAGGCCGCGCCACAAGCCGACGCCGCGATCGCCATCGATGATGTGACCTTGCGTTTCGTCACGCCCGACGGGCACATGATGACGGCGATCCGCGATTTCACGATGACCGTGGCGCGCGGCGAGTTCGCCTGCGTCGTCGGGCCGACCGGCTGCGGCAAGTCGACGACGCTCAACCTGGTCACCGGCCTGTTGCGGCCGACGACCGGCAATGTCCGCGTCATGGGCACGCCGGTCACCGATATCAGCCGGGACATCGGCTTTGTCTTCCAGGCGGATGCGCTGTTTCCCTGGCGCAGTGTCATCGACAATGTCGCCGCCGGTCCACTTTATCGCGGCACGCCAAAGGCGCAGGCCTACGACCGCGCCCGCGACTGGATCGCCCGCGTCGGCCTCGGCCGCTTCGAGAAGCACTATCCGCACCAGCTTTCGGGCGGCATGCGCAAGCGCGTCGCGCTGGCGCAGACCTTCATCAACCAGCCCAAGATCCTTTTGATGGACGAGCCGTTCAGCGCGCTCGACATGCAGACGCGCACCGCCATGCAGGACGAATTGCTGGATCTGTGGTCGGAGCAGAAATCCTCGGTTGTCTTCGTCACCCACGACCTAGAGGAGGCGGTGGCGCTGGCCGACAAGGTCTATGTGCTCACCGCTGGGCCGGGCACGGTCAAGAGCGTCTACCGCATCGACCTGCCGCGCCCGCGCGTCATGGCCGACATCCGCTACGACCCGAACTTCGTCGAGATTGCCAAGGTGATCTGGAACGATCTGCGCGAGGAAGTGCAGCTCGGCCAGAGCCGGACCTTGCAGACCGGACATTGAAAGGAGAAACAGCATGACCGCAATCTCTCCGACCGCCAACCAGGCCGCCGTCCGCGATGCTTCCATCGCCGTTGCCGAAGCCCGGGCGAGGGCAAGGCTGCGCCGCCGCCACGCGCTTGTCATCTCCTTGCGCCTGGCGATCCTGGTCGTCTTCCTTGGCCTGTGGGAACTCGGCGCCGACTACAACATCATCGACCCGTTCTTCTTCGCCAGCCCTTCTGGCATCTGGCAGCAGATCTGGTCGTGGATCACCGAAGGCACCTCGCAAGGCCCACTCTGGCTGCAGATCTACGTGACGCTGGAGGAAACCTTCCTCGGCTTTGTCATCGGTGCCCTTGGCGGCATCGCCGCCGGCATCATCCTCGGCCGCAATCGGCTGTTGGCGGATGTCTTTTCGATCTACATCAAGATCGCCAATTCGGTGCCGCGCGTCGTGCTCGGCTCGGTGTTCATCATCGCGCTCGGCCTCGGCATGGCGTCCAAGGTGGCGCTTGCCGTGGTGATGGTGTTCTTCGTTGTTTTCGCCAACGCCTTCCAGGGTGTGCGCGAGGCCGACAGGGCAATGATCGCCAATGCCCAGATCCTTGGCGCCTCGCCGTTCCAGATCACCCGCACCGTCATCATTCCTTCGGCGATGAGCTGGATCCTCGCCAGCCTGCATGTCAGCTTCGGCTTCGCGCTGGTCGGCGCGGTGGTCGGCGAGTTCCTCGGCGCCAAGCAAGGCATGGGCCTGCTGATCTCGACCGCGCAGGGCGCCTTCAACGCCAATGGCGTGTTCGCCGCGATGATCATCCTGGCTGTCATGGCGCTGGTGGTGGAGTTCATCATCACCCGCTTCGAGAACTATGTCGTGAAGTGGCGGCCGGCGCCGTTCAACGAGCAGGGAACGTGATCGGTCAGACCAGGGGCAGCCTGACCGGTCAGGCCAGCGGCAGCCTGACCTCAACCAACAGACCGCCGGCCGCGCCATCCCCAAGGGTGACGCGGCCGCCGGCATTTTCGACGACCTCGCGTACAATGGCGAGTCCCAGCCCGCTGCCTTCCTCGGTCGAACCGGCAATACGGTAGAAGCGCTCGAAGACATGGTCTCGCTCGTCCGCCGGAATGCCAGGCCCGTCGTCGGCGACCGTCAGCACGGCTTCGCCGTCGATGGCCGCCAGCTTCACCGTGACACTGCCCTCAGCCCGGGAGTAGCGCAGCGCGTTGTCGACGAGGTTGACGATCATCTCGCGCAGCATGGTGCCGTCGCCGATGACCGGAACGGGGCCAGCCTCCTCGAGGCCGAGATCTATTTTGCGATCGATGGCCGTTGGCGCCAGGGTTTCCAGCACGTGCCGGGCGGCTTCCGCCAGGTCAATGCGGTCGGCGCGCGGCCGCCGGCTGCCTGGCTCGGCGCGTGACAGGGTCAAGAGCTGTTCGGCCAGCCGCGCCAGTTTGCCGGAACTCGCCTGCAGCGCCACCAGCGCCTCCTGGCGGGCATCGGCGGCACTTTCGCGAAGCGCATAGCTTGCCTGTGTCGACAGCAGCGCCAGGGGCGTGCGCAGCTGGTGCGCCGCATTGGCGATGAAGCGGCGTTGCGCCGCCATCTGCGCCCGCACGCGCTCCATGTAGGCGTTGAGGGCGTCGATCAGCGGGCGGATCTCGCTTTGCGCACCGGGCACTTCGACGGGGTCAAGGTCGCTGCGGTTTGGCGAGCGTACCGCATCGCGCAGCCGGATCAACGGCGCCAGGCCGCGACGCAAGCCGAGCAGCACGAACACGCCGGCAATCGCCACCAGCGCCAGTTGCTGGGCAAAGGCGCTGAACCAAAGCTGTTTGACCATGGCGTCATGGCCGGCAAGGGTGACGCCCACGGTGACTGATATTGGCGAGTCGTTGCCGGCGCCGATCACCGCATGGCCAAGGGTCAGGAGCCGCAGCTGGTGATCGCGGTAAGCGGCCTCGACACTGGCATGCTGCGGCGCTTCGGGCAGGTCGGGATATCCGGTCAGCAGCCGCCCGCCGGCTGTCTCGACGCGATAGTAGACGCTGTCGCGGTCGCCGGTGTCGAACATCTCGATCGCCGCCGGGGGCACCGTGGCATCGAGCACGCCGTCGACCATGGCGACCTGCTCGGCAATCGCCCGCGCCGATCCGACGAGCATCCGGTCGGTGACCAGGTCCGCGGTCGCCAGTGCGTTGCGCTGGCTGGTCCACAGGTTGATGGTCGCGAGCCCGGCAAGCGGCAGCACCACCCATGCCAGCAATTGCAGGCGGAGGCTGTTGATCCTCATGGCGCCAGGATCGTCACGGCGCCAAATCGTCTTGGCGCAAGAGGTAACCGAGACCACGCAGTGTGGCGATCTGGACCCGCGACCCTTCGAGCTTCTTGCGCACGCGGTGCACGTAGATCTCGATGGCGCTGGGATCGGCGTCGGTCTCGAAATCGTAGATCGCGGCCGACAATGCCGCCTTGCTCACCGTGCGTCCGGCCTTGACCATCAATTGCTCAAGCACGGCATGCTCGCGCGGTGTCAGCGCCAGCGCCTCGCCGGCAAGCGAAAACAGCCGCGTGTTGGTGTCGAAGACGAGATCACCGCAGGCAACGACCGGCGCGGTGCGGTCATTGGCACGGCGCAATTGCGCGCGGATTCGTGCTTCGAGCTCTTCGATCTGGAAGGGCTTGGCCAGATAGTCGTCGGCGCCTTCATTGAGCCCTTTGACCCGACCGTCGAGACTGGCATTGGCGGTCAGCACGATCACCGGCACCCGGTTGCCGCGCGTCCGCAACATTCGCAGCACCTCCAGCCCGCTCATGCGCGGCAGCGCAAGGTCGAGGATGACAAGCGCGTGGTCACCGGCGGCGAGCGCGTGTTCGACATCCTCGCCATCATGGACGATGTCGACGACATAGTTCGCCTGACGCAGGGTCTTGCCCAGCCAATCCGCCAGCTCGCGATTGTCTTCTACAAGCAGCAACCGCATTTCTATCGCTGTCCTGGGGTGCAGGTCACCCGGATTTCCGCCCACTTCTTCAACTGGCGCCGCCAAGTCGCGCCCGATTGATGATCGTGCACAAGCGATAATCTCGATCCAACCGCAAGGCAAATGGAGGAGATCCAGAAGTTCAGATGGTGCGCAATCGTTTCAAACCGAACCGTTCAGTTCGATTTCTGTTGACGCACTGTGTAGCAGATGGTGAACGCCGGCCTGGCGAGCGGTCGCGCCTGGTGATGGGCGTTATCGATTAACTGTCTGATTTCAAACAGTTAAATTATGACCGCTGAGGCCCTGTGTCAAATTTCAAGGCCTGGATTCGAGCCGCGGGGGAACATCTTCGTGATTGGAATCCGCGGCAGGGCGAGCCCATCTCGGGGTGGTCCGAGCGACGCGAAATTCCTCCCAAGGGCACGCCACTAGACGGACATGACAAATACTGGAGTAATTAAAATGACCAAGATCGCTCTTACCGCCGCCGCCATCCTCGTTGCCACGGGCACTGCTTTTGCCGGCAGCGACAATTATGGCTCGGCCAACGCCAATCAGCCTGCCGTCGCTGTCGACCATTCGATCACCGCTTCGGTCTCCAAGTCGACGCAGACCGTCCAGGCCCCCGCTTCGCAGGGCGCTGACCGCAACCTCTTCGGCCGCTAATCGCGACTGCCGATATCGACCCAAACTTGAACTCAGGAGTAATTAAAATGACCAAGATCGCTCTTACCGCTGCCGCCATCCTCGTTGCCACGGGCACTGCTTTTGCCGGCAGCGACAATTATGGCTCGGCCAACGCCAATCAGCCTGCCGTCACCGTCGACCAGTCGGCCACTGCTTCGATCTCCAAGTCGACGCAAACCGTCCAGGCC
>NZ_RZRP01000344.1:0-6279 GCF_003997795.1 Mesorhizobium sp. M7A.F.Ca.US.005.03.2.1
TCCTGGCGGGTGCCGCCATGTCGCTGACGCTCGCGTCTGTCGCGCAGGCGAAGGACAAGGTCGTCGGCGTTTCGTGGTCCAATTTCCAGGAGGAACGCTGGAAGACCGACGAGGCCGCCATGAAGACGGCGATCGAGGCCGCCGGCGACAAGTACATCTCCGCCGATGCGCAGTCCAATCCCGGCAAGCAGCTTACCGACGTCGAAAGCCTGATCTCGCAGGGCGCCAATTCCCTGATCATCCTGGCGCAGGATGCTTCGGCCATCGGCCCGGCCGTGCAGAAGGCGCTGGACGAAGGCATTCCGGTCGTCGGCTATGACCGGTTGATCGAGAACAAGGACGTTTTCTATCTGACCTTCGACAACAAGGAAGTCGGCCGCATGCAGGCCCGCGAAGTGTTCAAGGTCAAGCCGGAAGGCAACTACGTCTTCATCAAGGGCTCCGGTGCCGATCCCAATGCCGACTTCCTGTTCTCGGGCTCGATGGAAGTGCTCAAGGAAGCCATTGACAGCGGCAAGATCAAGAATGTCGGCGAAGCCTACACGGATGGCTGGCTGCCCGCCAACGCCCAGAAGAACATGGAACAGTTCCTGACCGCCAACGACAACAAGGTCGACGCGGTGGTCGCGGCCAATGACGGCACTGCCGGTGGCGTCGTCGCGGCGCTGACGGCTCAAGGCTTGGCCGGCACCGTGCCGGTCTCGGGGCAGGACGGCGACCACGCCGCGCTGAACCGCATCGCCCTGGGCACGCAAACCGTGTCGGTGTGGAAGGACGCGCGCGAGCTCGGCAAGAATGCCGCCGAGATCGCCTCGCAACTGGCCGACGGCAAGAAGACGAGCGACATCGCCGGCGCCAAGGACTTCACGACGCCGGGCGGCAACACCGTCAAGTCGCTGTTCCTGACTCCGGTTGCCATCACCAAGGACAATCTCAACGTCGTCATCGACGCTGGCTGGATCAAGAAGGACGAAGTCTGCGCGGGTGTCGCTGCCGGCACCGTCGCGGCCTGTAACTGATCCGGACCACTTCGAAATATCTGAACGCCGCGGCCCAAAAGCCGCGGCGTTTTCTCAAAGAATTGTGTTTCCGCATCATGCGGATAGCTTCTAGGCTGGGCTCCGGCATGCGCGTCAGACGGCCAGCCGGTGGGAGGAAATCATGACCGACACGACGTCCAACCCGCAGGCCGATACGGCGCGCGCGTCGGAACTCGGCGCCGTCGCCCGGTTCCTGAAGGCGACCGAGATCGACACCCGGATGCTCGGCATGATCGGCGCGCTGCTGGTCATCTGGATTGGGCTGCATGTCATTTCCAGCCTGCGCCTCGGCGTCAACCCGCTCGATTTCGACAGCCGCACCTTTCTCACGCCGCGCAATCTGTGGAACCTGTCGGTGCAGACATCCGCGGTCGCCATCATGGCCTGCGGCATGGTGCTGGTCATCGTCATGCGCAACATCGACCTGTCGGTCGGTTCCGCCGAGGGCCTGATCGGCATGGTGATGGGATTTGCCCAGGTGCATTTCCTGGTGCGTTTTGTCGGGCTCGAACTCGGCAATCCGTGGATCTGGGTCCTGGCGCTGGTCATCGGCCTGGCGCTCGGCCTGTTGATCGGCGCCTTTCAAGGCTTCGTCATCGCCTATCTCGAAGTGCCCGCCTTTATCGTGACGCTGGGCGGCCTGCTGGTCTGGCGCGGTGCTGCCTGGTGGGTCACATCAGGCCAGACCGTGGCGCCGCTTAACGCCACCTTTCAGCTGATGGGCGGCGGGCCGGCGGGATCGATCGGCGCAACCTGGAGCTGGGTTGTCGGGATCGTCGCCTGCCTCGCCGTGGTGTTTGGGCTGTTCAACGGGCGGGTGCAGCGCAAGCGTTTCCGTTTTCCGCTACGTCCGATCTGGGCCGAGGCGCTGCTCGGTGTCGTCACCTGCGGCGCCATCATGGGTGCGGTCTGGCTCGCCAACTCCTACCCCTGGCCGATCGGCATCGTGAACAGATATGCGGCCGCCAACAACATCACCGTTCCCGAAGGCGGCCTGTTCATCGCCCACGGTATCGCCATACCGGTGCTGATGGCGGTCGCCGTCGGGCTGGTCATGACCTTCATCACCAACCGCACCCGTTTCGGCCGCTATGTCTTCGCCATCGGCGGCAATCCCGAGGCGGCCAATCTCGCCGGCATCAACACGCGCTGGATCACCATGAAGGTGTTCATGATCATGGGCGTGCTGGCCACGATTGCCGCGGCGATCTCCTCGGCCCGGCAGAATTCGGCCACCAACGTGCTTGGAACGCTCGACGAGCTGCTCGTCATTGCAGCCGCCGTGATCGGTGGCACATCGCTAGCCGGCGGGTCGGGAACGATCATCGGCGCCATGCTCGGCGCCCTGCTGATGCAGTCGCTGCAGTCCGGCATGGTGCTGCTTGGTGTCGACTCGCCGCTGCAGAGCATCGTCGTCGGCGCCGTACTGGTGATCGCCGTGTGGCTCGACACCGTCTATCGCAAGCGCGTCTAGGAGGGCATGCCATGACTGACAAGACTGCTCCTGCAGCCACCGCGCTGATCGACATGAGGAACATCTCGATCGCGTTTGGCGGCATCCGCGCCGTCGACGACGCCTCGATCGATCTTTTCCCCGGCGAGGTCGTGGCGCTGCTCGGCCATAATGGCGCCGGCAAGTCGACATTGATCAAGATCCTGTCCGGCGCCTACAAGCGCGATTCGGGCCAGATCTTCGTCAACGGCGAGGAGGCATCGATCTCCAACCCGCGCGACGCCAAGAAATACGGCATCGAGACGATCTACCAGACGCTGGCGTTGGCCGACAATGTCGACGCCGCCGCCAATCTGTTCCTCGGCCGCGAGTTGATGACCGCCTGGGGCACGCTCGACGACGTTGCCATGGAGGCCGAGGCGCGCAAGGTGATGGGTCGGCTCAATCCCCGGTTCCAGCGTTTCAAGGAGCCGGTGATCAAGCTGTCGGGCGGCCAGCGGCAATCGGTGGCGATCGCGCGTGCGATCCTGTTCAACGCCCGCATCCTGATCATGGACGAGCCGACGGCCGCACTTGGTCCGCAGGAAACGGCGCAGGTCGGCGAACTGGTCAAGCAGCTCAAGTCCGACGGCATCGGCATCTTCCTGATCAGCCACGACATCCACGATGTGTTCGAGCTTGCCGACCGGGTCTGCGTCATGAAGAACGGCCAGGTGGTCGGCACCGCCCGCACCACTGATGTCACCCAGGACGAGGTGCTGGGCATGATCATTCTGGGCAAATGCCCGCCAGGCGCCATTCCCGGACCGGGCGCGCTGAAGATCGCGGCCTGAGATCAAGCCAGATCGCGGTTGCCGGACACGTGATATGCCAGCCGTAGGGATGGCTTGGCCTTGGCATTGTGTTGGCAGGGCGACTTGCGCATAAAGGTCCGACATTGCTCAGGGACCGCACGATCCGTTGAAGAAGCTTTTCCCGATCATCGCCTTTATCGCCGTCGCGCTGATCAGCATGGTGATGGCAGGTTTTGCCTACTTCGCCACGCAGGAAGCCGCGCGCATCAAGTTCGAGGCGACTGCCGACGATGCGCTCAACCGGATCGAGAGCCGCATCGACCTGCATCTGTCGCTGCTGCGCTCGACGCAGGCCCTGTTCGACGCCCGCAATGGCGATATTTCTCGCAATGAGTTCAAGGCCTTCTTCACCGCGCTCGATGTCGACAAGAATTTCGCCGGCTTGCGCGGTATCGGCTTCCTCAGGCTGGCAAAGACGGGCGACGAGGCGACGGTCGAACGCGACATGCTGCACGATTATGGCGTCAGTCATCCAATCTACCCGGATACCACGCAACCCTGGCGCACCCCTATCGTGCTGTTCGAACCGCTGGATCCATCCAATCAAGCCGGCATCGGCTACGACATGTTCAGCGAACCGGTGCGGCGTGCGGCGATCGAAAAGGCGATGTCCGACGACCAGCAGCATGCCAGCGGGCTGGTGCAGCTAGGCCAGGACACGGGCGCCGCGCAGACGTTCACCGGCTTCTTCGTTTTCGTGCGGCTCAATGTCGAAACCGCTCCCGACGTCATCAATGCTTCGAGATCCTCGACATCAGGTTTTCTCTATGCGGCCTTTCGGGCTCGCGATCTGTTCCAGACCGCGCTCAGCCGGTCGCCGCTTTTGCCGGTCAACACCGAAATCTATGATGGCGATGGTGCCGTGAACGGCGACAATCTGTTGTTCCGGTCGGAGACGCCGCCGGCTTCCACTTTCGGGAACAGGCTGCTGGTCACGCGAAAGATCATCGTCGCCGGACAGC
Source organism: Mesorhizobium sp. M7A.F.Ca.US.005.03.2.1 (assembly GCF_003997795.1). Taxonomy (NCBI): domain Bacteria; kingdom Pseudomonadati; phylum Pseudomonadota; class Alphaproteobacteria; order Hyphomicrobiales; family Phyllobacteriaceae; genus Mesorhizobium; species Mesorhizobium sp. M7A.F.Ca.US.005.03.2.1. The sequence continues at coordinate 4,310 of NZ_RZRP01000344.1, forward strand.
CATGGACTGTCCTGTTCCGGCCGACAAGCGCCTTCTCGCAGCCGTCGTCGCGCGCCATTCCGGTGATGCTGGGGCTGTTCGGCCTGCTGTTGGCGGGCGCAATCGCGCTTGTGGCGCGCTATCAGGAGCGGGCCTATGAGGCAGCGTCGCGATTGCACGAAACGACGGAAAAGAGCCTGATCGAAAAAGACCTGATGCTGCAGGAGATGAAGCATCGCATCAAGAATTCGATCACCAGGGTGCTGGCGATCGCGCGTCAGACGGCATCGCGGGCGACCGACGTCAACGAGTTTTCAGCGTCCTTCTCGGCCAGGCTGCAGGCGATGGCGGCCTCCCAGGACATGCTGACGCGCTCACGCTGGCAGAAGGCCGATCTTGGCGATCTCCTGCGCATCGAGCTGGGTCAGGTGTTCGGCAAGGAGCTGCCCGATGAGCTGTTGTCGGGACCACAGGTGCTGCTCGACGAAACCACGACGCAAGCGCTCGGCCTGACCTTCCACGAACTGGCGACGAATGCGCTGAAATACGGCGAGGCCGGCAATTCCGTTGGGGCGCTGAAGGTGGACTGGTCGCTCGAAGGCCGAGGGCGCGACAGGATGCTGGCTCTCAACTGGCGCGAAAACGGGCAGAAGAAACTTGAAGCGCCCGCCGAGACCGGATTCGGCACCAAGCTGATCGACCTCAACGTGACGCGCGAATTGCGCGGTACGATCAAACGGGATTACCAAGCCAATGGGCTGAACGTGGAAATCAAAATTCCACTCGCCAATTGAGCGCGACCGTTGCCGACAAGGGGGAAGCATCCAGACATCAAAAACCCGGAAGCCGGCGGACCGGCCTCCGGATCGACGTTTCGATTATCGCCGAATTAGTTGCAGCGAGCCGTGTAGATCCGGCCGCGATGATCGCGATATTGGCAATAGCCGTTGCGCAGGTTGCGCACCAGCAGGCCGGAACCGGCACCCACGGCCGCGCCGATCAGCGCGCCCTTACCGCCGCCGACCAAGCCGCCGACACCGGCGCCGATCAAGCCGCCGCCAACCACGTCCTTCTCAGTCGAGGTGCAGCCGCTGACCGCGACCACCGCAACCAGGGCAATAATCATCTTCCGCATAGAGTCACTCCTCACTTTGTGTCCTCACTTTAGTAAGCTCCAGCCGCCATTTAGCATGAAATGACGGCCTTTGCTGCTGCAATCTATTGTTGGTGAAGATAGTCTTTTTCTGGGCGTATCGTGTTCGATGCCATTACCAGGCTGGAAATTGCCAAAGACGCGTCAAGCGTACCATCGGCGCGCACATTCCAGACGATCTGATCATAGTCGTCCTCAAGCGCCGGATCGACCGCAAGGCATTTGGCGACGATGTGGTCAGCCTGCCCTTGCACGTCGCCCAAGACGAATGGGCGTTCGGCCACGCATTGCTCGGCCGTCGCGAAAACGCTTACGGGCACCTGGAGTTCACGGCAGTCGGCCATCGTGTTCGAGCAACCGATGACCAGCAACAATGCAGCGATATGTTCCATGGCGAGAAGTCCTCTCGCCATAGTAACGGTCTACATTCGCCAAAGTTCCTGGCTGGCTTGATCGGCCGGGGAAATAAGATGGCGCTACAGCCGATTCGGCCACCGGCCGAAACGACGTGGCCTAGTAGACCAGTTGGTGCAGGGCGACCGCCATGATCACCGCCACCAAGGCCAGCGCAACAAGGCGCAAAGCTCCGTTGGGAACAGGAGCCAGCGGTGGCGCGGAAGCCTCGGAGTCCTCAAACTCGCCCATGGAAATCCGGGCGGCCTGCTCCAGTCTGTTCATGTCGGCAACCGTCAAGGCATTCCTCCCACCATACTGCAAATCCTGCTGCGGAAATGTTCGGTGATGCAACAAGTTCCAGCGGTATCTGGGAAAAACAGCATCTGCTTTTATGGTGAACGGCGGGTTAAGGAAGGTGGCTCAATCCGTCTCGAAATTTCCG
>NZ_RZRP01000345.1:0-6278 GCF_003997795.1 Mesorhizobium sp. M7A.F.Ca.US.005.03.2.1
CGCCACAACCATTGCGACTGCGACGGCGCCCTGGTCGCCTCGGCGAAAGCGATCCGTGACGACAACGCAACGCCGCGCAAGATGCGCGGCGAGGCCGAACTGCTGATCGCCACCTTCGCCATTCCCGTCTGCAAGGTCTTCCCGCAGGGCTTCATGCCGCCGCGCGATCCGGCGCAATTGAGCGCCCTGAAGACCGGAGCGGCCGGGTGAAGGGTCGCGCATTCATCGCCGTCGTTCTGTTCGGGCTGGCTGTCCTTGCCGGCTGTGCCGGCACTGGCCGCAATGCCTGCGATCTCCTGCAAGGCCAAAGCGCTTGCGCGCGACCCGCGCTCTCCGCGGAGACAGCTGGGCCACGGATCGCCGCCGCGCAGTTTTTCGGCGACGCCGGCACCAGCGACTACGAAAAACGCTTCCTGGCGCTGCTCGCCCGCCATCAGCTTGGCGCCATGGACCGAGCCAACGGCACCGGCCTTTTCGGCCACGACCGCTATGAAATCCGCAACAGCAATTTCCAGGCGACCTACCGGACGCTGCAAAAACTGGCCGGGCCGGTCGCCGAAACGCATCTGCCGCCGGCCGACGCCAACAGCGGCGAGGGTCATTTTGACGGACGCTGGCGGGTGTCGCGACAGACGCTCTACATCGATGCAGCGGCGCAGCCTTCGGCGCCCAAGACCTTCGATTTCTCCGGCCTGCAAGCGCGCGGCGTCGAGATCGTGCTGCGCCAGGCCGGCAAGCAACCGGCCGACATCGGGGGCACATGCGACGGCACGCTGGCGATCCGTGCCGGCGGCGCTTCACGCACCATCGCCACCGGCACGGCATTTCGCTTTCGCCTGTCCGGCGAGGACGATACGGTCAGCCTGTTTCCAAGTGACGGCCTGAACCGCTGCGCGACAAGAATCCGCTCCAGCCTTGCTCCGGCCGGCGCGCCGCTCACCATCCGACGCGAAGAGAGGGCCGATCCGGCGCTTGCCGCTTTCGACAGTCGCTACGAGCGCTGCCCTACGCCCGACCCCACAGGCCTCGATGCGCTCAGCCGCGCCTTCTATGCCAGCCGCTGGCTGTCGCAGACCTGTGCCTTGCCGATCGGAAAGCCGCGCCTGCTGCGCAAATCGCGCGATGGCTTCAACGCCAAGGTCGAGGCGCTGATGGGAGCGCCGCTGTCCGACAGCGCCATCGACAAGGGCGACCCGGAGCTGCCGCTCGACTTCTCCAGGGCCCCAAAACTGAAGCTAATCTATCTGTCATCCCTGGAGTTCAAGGCCGACTTCTCCGGCCGCATCATCGAACGGCTGATCCGTCATCATGCAGCCCTCGGCACCAAGGTGCGCATCCTGGTCACCGACGTGCTGGAGCGCGACAAGGACGACACCATGCTGCATCGGCTGGCGGCCGAATTCCCCAATGTCGGGCTGCAGGAATATCGCTGGCGGGCGGATCGGGGCGCGCCGATCGACGAGCAGATTTCACAATTGCACAAGGTACATCCCGTCAAGATGCTGGCGACGCTTGCCGACGATCCACGGCGGTCGCGCGCCATCATCGGCGGCCGCAACATCCATGACGGCTTCCTGTTCCACCAGCCGATCGATCTGTCGCGCTATCCCGACCTTGAGCAATACGGCAAGACCGATGGATTCTCGCTGAACTACTATTCGAACTGGAGCGACTTCGACGTCGAGTTCGCCGATCCGGCCACGGTCGAGACCCTTGCCGCGCATCTTTCGACAGTGTGGCTGCGCGACGCCGACACCAATCTGGCGCGCCCCTTCTCCATTCCGGTCCGGTCCGCCGGCGGCCGCCCCTCAGGCACGGCGCGGCACTTCATTTCAGTGCCCTACGAGGATGGCCATGCGCTGGAGGATTATTTCGTCGAGCTGGTCGACGCCGCCCAGCACCATATCCAGATCGTCAACCCCTATCTCAACCTGACGCCCAAGCTTGCCCAGGCTGTTGACCGGGCGCTCGCGCGCGGCGTCAGGATCGACATTGTCGGCCGCATCGATCTCAAGGGCGATATCGGCGGCAAGTTCCTCACCGCGCTCAACAAGCTGTTCGTCGAGAAATATGGCGACCGCATCAACATCCGCGAATTCAAGGCGCCTGACGTGGTGCTGCATTCCAAGATCATGATGATCGACGAAAGGCTGGTCGCCATCTCGTCGGTCAACCTCAACAACCGCAGCTTCTTCCACGACAGTGAGAACGGCATGATGGTGCTCGATCCGGCCTTCTACACCAGGATGAAGCCGATCTATGACGACTATGTCGCCCACTCCAATCCGGTCGCCACCAATGTGACGATCCCGTGGGCGTATCGGCTGCTTTTCGACGAGGACTGGGTCCGGCAGGCGTTCTGACTCTCTAGCGCAGATAGCGCTCCTGCGCGAGGTCGCGGACGTCGATGTCAGGCACCCGGTTGGAGATGATGTCGGCCAGCACCTTGCCCGAGCCGCAAGCCATGGTCCAGCCGAGCGTGCCGTGGCCGGTGTTGAGATAGAGATTGGAAAGCTCGGTGCGGCCGATCAGCGGCGGGCCATCCGGCGTCATCGGCCGCAGCCCGCACCAGAACGTCGCGTCCCGCATCGCGCCGGCGCCAGGAAAGAGATCGCCGACCGAGTGTTCCAGTGTGCGCCGCCGCGATTCGTGCAGCCTGAGGTCGAAACCGGAAATCTCGGCCGTACCGCCAACCCGGATGCGGTCGCCAAGCCGGGTGATCGCCACCTTGTAGGTCTCGTCCATCACCGTCGACACCGGTGCCGCGGCGGCGTCCTTGATCGGCACGGTGATCGAATAGCCTTTGACCGGATAGACCGGGATCGGCCGCTTCACCCGGCGCATGAAACCCGCCGAATAACTGCCCAGCGCCATCACATAGGCGTCGGCGGTCTTCCAGCCCTTGCTGGTGCTGAGATTGGCAATGCGGTTGCGGCTGCGGATGACGCGCCAGATCGTCACGTCGTACTCGAACTTGACGCCACGGGCCACACAGAGTTCGGCCAGCCTGTCGGTGAACATCTTGCAGTCGCCGGTCTCGTCGTGCGGCAGCCTGAGGCCGCCGACGAACTTTTCGCGCACCCCGGCAAGGCCAGGCTCAGCCGCGATGCAACCGTCCTGGTCGAGGATCTCGTAAGGCACGCCATACTTCTTCAGCACCTCGACATCGCCGCCGGTGCCGTCAAGCTGCTTTTGCGTCCGGAACAGCTGCAGCGTGCCCTGGGTCCGCTCGTCATAGGCGATGCCGGTCGCTTCGCGCAGCGCCTTGAGCGTATCGCGGCTGTATTCGGCCAGCGGCACCATGCGCGCCTTGTTGATCGCATAGCGCTCGGCCGTGCAGTTGCGCAGCATCTTGATGAGCCATGTCCACATATGCGGATCGAAGGCCGGCCGCACCACCAGCGGGCCATGCTTCATCAGCAGCCATTTGATCGCCTTCAGCGGAATGCCGGGGCCGGCCCAGGGCGAGGCGTAGCCGGGCGAAATTTCGCCGGCATTGGCGAAGCTGGTTTCCAGCGCCGGGCCTTTCTGGCGGTCGAGAACCGTCACCTCGTGGCCGGCCTCGGCGAGAAAGTACGCCGTGGTCACTCCGATGACGCCGCCGCCCAGCACCATGATCTTCATCGTTCACTCCTTGCCGCGTCGCACGCCCTTGAGGACGCCTGGACGCGGCGCATTCCGATTTGCGCATGATCCCCGGCGAAAATCGATGCCGATTTTCGAGATCATGCAGTGTTGCCTGTTCACGCCGCCGCAGGACCGGGGTCGTCGTCCCCTGTCTGCCGCATTCCGGCCCTTTCGCCAAGGGGCCGCCAATCGGCTGCGGCGCTGTAGACGAGGGTGAGCCCATGCGGCCGTCGCGCCTCGGCCTGGGATTTCTCCCTAACGGCACGCCGCGCGGCCTCCGGCTGGTAGAGCACGGTCGCGATCAGGACCGACTCCCGCCTGCCGTCGGCCTGTTCGATCCATGCAGTCTGGCCCTCGGCCATGCCGAGCATGCAAAGCCCCCGCCTTGTCATGATCGACAGGCTGGAGCCGACCGGGCCGCGCACCTCGTTCTGCACCAGGGTCCGGGTCTGGGCGGGGCCGGCATCGACACGGAATACCAGCCTGCTGTTCAGCGTCACGATATCGGATCCGACCGAATCGATCGCGACGACCTCGGCCTTGGAAAGCTTGTCTTCAAGCATTGGAACAATCGGATCCGCGAAAGCCCGCCGACGCTCCAACATGATTTCGAGGACGGCGAAGTCCTTTGTCGTCAGCTGGAAATTCGCGCCTGTCATCACCGTCTCCATGATCAGGCCCCCTCCCGCCCGCAGGCCGGCGTATCGACCACTTCGATGGTCGCCGACAGTTCCCGGCCGCCACGGCTGCTCCAGCACACCGTCTGCCCAGCGGTCGCGCCGATGAGCGCCGTCCCCATCGGCGTCAGCACCGAGATCCTGTTTTCACTGATGTCTGCTTCGCCGGGATAGACCAGCGTGACGCGCTGGATGTTGCCGCCATCGTTGCGGATTGTCACCGCCGAGCCCATCCGCACGACATTGGCCGGCATGGAAGCCGCTGCCGTGACAACGGCACGGTCCATCTCCGAAAGCAATTCTTCGGCCGTCTCGGGCACGCGGTCGAGCGACGCCCGCGCCAGGCCCGTCAGCCTGAGATGGTCGGCATCGGTGACCAGAAGCCGACTCGGTGGACGCAATCCTGTTGCATGTTGCATGGCAAACCTCATGACTTGGCGCATCGAACAGACGCGCGCCTGCCGCCGCGCAAACGGTGGCTTGATGAAAAACCGGCAGCCGCGAAGCTGTCTGGCTCGGGAATGATAATGTCAGGTAGAAATGCCCCGGTTCGGACGGACGCCAAAAGGCGACCGCGCCGGGGCTACGATCCCGCGATCGGGCAGACCCTGAACAAGGTTCTGATATAAGCTGGGTTGCTCATGCATGGAGCCTTGCCGACAGGCGTCCGCTTGTCAAGCGCGGCCAAACCGCTCAACCGCCGACATAGCGCCGGTGGAAGCGCGGGCCGAGGCTGGTCAGGATCTCGTAGCCGATGGTGCCGGCATGGCCGGCGGCGTCATCGACGCTTTGCGAGGGACCGAGCAGTTCGACCAGATCACCCTCGCGCAGCCTGCCGCCCGGCAGGGCGGAAATGTCGAGAATGATCGAATCCATCGACACCCGCCCGACGAAAGGTAGCCGCACGCCCTCGAACCAGGCGGCGGACGCGGCGCGGCGTTGCCAGCCATCAGCGTAGCCGAACGAAATCGTCGCCAGCCTGAGCGGGCCTTGCGCATGATAGCTGTGGCCATAGCCGACGCCGGCGCCCTTTTCGACGCTGCGCGTCTGTGCCACCTTTGCCTGCAGCCGCACCACCGGCAGCATCGGATTGGACTTTGGCGGCGTCGGATTGATGCCGTAGAGGGCGGCACCGGGGCGGGCGAGATCGTAGTGAAAGGACGGCCCAAGAAAGATGCCGGAGGAATTGGCCAGCGACGCCGGCGCCTTCGGCAACATTGCGCGCAGCCGCTCGAACACCGACCGCTGCTTCTCATTGGCCGGATGCTCCGGCTCGTCGGCGCAGGCCAGATGGCTCATCACGAACCTGATGTCGATGCCGTCGAAGGCCTGCGGATCGGCGGCAACGCGATCCACATCCCGAGGCGCCATGCCGAGCCGCGACATGCCGCTGTCAACCTGGACCGCGGCCGGCAGTTTTCGGCCGGCGCGGCGGGCCGCAGCACGCCAGGCTGCCAGTTGCTCGTGGCTGTTGATAACAGCGCAAAGGTTTGCTGCCACAGCGTCCGGCTCGGCACCGGGCGGAATGCCGTTCAACACGAAAATGGCAGGGCCGGCCCCAAGCGAGCGGCGCAGGGCGACGCCTTCGCCCAGAAGCGCAACGAAGAAGATATCGCAGCCTTCGCGCAGCAGTGCCGCCCCGACCTGGCCGGCGCCAAGGCCGTAGCCGTCCGCCTTGAGCACACCAGCGCAGGCAACATCGCCCAACCGCGTCTTCAGCCGGCGGTAGTTTTCACGGATTGCACCGAGATCGATGGTGAGGATGGCCCCAGCCGCCACTTCGCTCGTGGTGGTGACCTCTTCGGGCAGTGACCTCTTGGCGGCGTCGTTCATGGCGACCGTTCTTGTGGTGGATGGGTTAGTCAGTAGTCAGTAGAATTTGGCGCGGACCGCAACAGAACATTCAACCCTACTTCCCTACTTCCCTACTTCCCTACTTCCCTACTTCCCTACTTCCCTACTCCCCTACTCCCC
>NZ_RZRP01000346.1:0-6271 GCF_003997795.1 Mesorhizobium sp. M7A.F.Ca.US.005.03.2.1
TGCCGTGACAAGGCATAGCGGTCGAGCCCGGTTATCGCTTCCAGTTCGCCGGAGCGCACCGGCCGGGTCAGGTTTTCCGTGAGATAGTCGCGCGCCAGTGCAGCCGCCCGCCACGCCGTCCGGGTCATCGGCTTTGCCGGCTGGCCGCCATGCCGGGTCAGGCTTTGCATCAGTTGGACCAGGAAGTCGTCGACGAACAGGTCGTCGAGTTCCTGCTCCAGCGGCCCCAGCGCCGAAAGCAGCGTTGCGCAAAAGGCCGCGTCCGTCACCACGCCATCCCTCACAAAAGGCAGCGAAGCGCCGCCAAGGCAGTCGAGCATCAGCGACGGCTCCAAATAGAGCATTCGGTAGCGCAGGCCGTCCTCGGTGCCGGCGCCGCCGTCATGCAGTTCGTCGGGGTGTAGCACGATGATCTGGCCTGGAAGGCTGTGACGCGCAGCACCAAGATAGCGAAACGTCTGCACACCGTGCAGCGTTACCCCGATCGCATAGGTGTCGTGGCGATGCAGGTCGAACGCGCTGCCATGGAAGCGTGCCTCGATCCGCTCCATGCCTGCGGGATCGGGACCGGAGATAATACGGTTTTCCGCCGCATCGATGCACAAACGTCCAAGACCCTCGAAGGCCTGGCTGTCTAGATCGTGCGACATCGTCTCCGTAAGCCTCGCATTGGGGCACAAACCGAATGGCCAATGTCTCATGTTCGATACGAAATTTGCAATCGTGCTCAGGGAAGATCTGCCGGTCTGGCAGAAACTCAACGTCACGGCCTTCCTGACCAGCGGCATTGTCGCCCAGTTTCGCGACATCATCGGCGAACCCTATCGCGACCGCGCCGGCAATCTCTACAACCCGCTGTCGATCCAGCCGGTCATCGTTTTGTCCGCCGACCAGGCCACGCTGGGCACGATCCACCGGCGCACATTGGAGCGCGGCGTGACCACCTCGCTCTATGTCGAGGAGATGTTTTCGACCGGCTTTGACGCGGCCAACCGGGCCGTCTTCGCCGAATTTGCGCCTGAAGACGCCAAGGTGGTCGGGATCGCGCTTCGCGCCGACAAGAAGCTGGTCGATAAGATCACCAAGGGCGCCCGTATGCACCCGTAGCTTTCAAAGGCATCGACTAAGCCTGCCGCCGACACTTGTTGTGCCAGCCGGCTTTGGCGTGGCGACAGCCGACAATTGGCTTGCCGGGAGCCGGCAATTCCCGCAAAGGTGGGTCCAGCCCAGCTCCCACCCGGCCTGCAAGTGAGTGCTCCCCAAAGACATGTAGAAAGCGCGACGCCCCCGGTGGCGATCCTGTGCATGCTTTCCACTTACGTCTGCTTCACCTTCCTCGACACATCAAGCAAATACCTCGTCCTCGCCGGCATTTCCGTGCTGGTCGTTGCCTGGGTGCGCTTTGCCGTGCATGTCATCCTGGTCGGCACCCTGTTGCGCGGCTGGCGCCAACCCATGCGGTTTCGCCCGGTCAACCTGCCTGCGCATATCCTGCGCGGGGCTTTCCTGTTCGGATCGACCATATTCAATGTCCTGGCGCTCAAATCCCTGCAACTGGCCGAGACAACCTCGATCTATTTCTTTGGGCCGATGGTGATCACGGCGCTGGCCGGTCCGCTGCTTGGCGAGTGGGCGGGCTGGCGGCGCTGGCTGGCCATCCTGGCGGCCTTTGCCGGCGTCCTCATCATCACCCGACCGGGCGTCGGCGTGTTCGGCATCGGACATCTCTTCGCGCTCGGCTCGATGCTGTCGAACTGCTTCTACGTCATCATGACGCGCCGCATGTCGGCGACCGAGACATCGGAGAGCCTCATCCTGTTTTCGGCGCTGGCGCCGGCGCTGCTGCTGTTGCCCCTGCTGCCGTTTTCGTTTTCCCTGCCGCATGACGGCTGGCACTGGTTCGTGCTGCTGATGCTCGGCGTGTTCGGCGGCGTCGGTCACTGGCTGCTCGTCCAGGCCTACCGGCTGGCGACGACTACGGCTTTGGCGCCCTATCCCTATTCGCAGATGGTGTGGATGATCATTTCCGGATGGATCGTCTTCAAGCAGTTTCCCGACCGCTGGACGCTGGTCGGCGCCGCCATCATCGTCGCCAGCGGCCTCTACATCGTCCATCGCGAGCATAGGCTTCGGCTGCGGAGCCGCGCGGCCTCGGACGTCGAGGCCGAGGCGTTGGCAAAAAAACTTTGATTTGCCCCCGATCGGTGGCATAACGCCGCCTTTAAACAGTTTAGGTCTGGAAAGTCAGGTCCGGGGAGCACACGTCGCTGGCACAAAAAATCAAGCTTTCGACGATCGCGGATGCGCTCGGCGTGTCCACGGCCACGGTCTCGCTGGCGCTGCGCGACAGCCCTCTTGTTGCCGGGACCACCCGTGACCGCATCAAGGAACATGCCCGCGCCATCGGCTATATCTACAACCGACGCGCCGCCAGCCTGCGCACCTCGCGTTCCGGCATTGTCGGCGTCGTCGTGCACGACATCATGAACCCGTTCTTCGCCGAGATCCTGCGCTCGATCGAAAGCGAGCTCGACCGCAGCCGGCAAACCTTCATCCTGTCCAACCACTATGATCAGCTCGAAAAGCAGCGCACTTTCATCGATACGCTTTTGCAACTCGGCGCCGACGGCGTCATCATGTCGCCGGCGATCGGCACGCCGGCTTCCGACATCGTGATGGCCGAGGAGAACGGCCTGCCGGCTGTGCTGATCGCGCGCACCGTCGAGGGTGCCGACGTGCCGGTCTTTCGCGGCGACGACTCTTATGGAACAGGCCTCGCCACCAACCACCTGATCTCGCTCGGCCACAAGCGCATTGCCATGATCGGCGGCACCGACCAGACCTCGACCGGCCGTGACCGCTACCAAGGCTATGTCAACGCGATGGAGGCGGCCGGGCTGGAAGTCAGGCCGTCCTGGCGCATCGCCGGGCCGCGCACCAAGCAGGCCGGCTTCGAGGCCGCCGGACAGTTCCTGGCGCTGAAGGACAGACCGACGGCAGCCTGCTGCTGGAACGACCTCGTCGCCATCGGTCTGATGAACGGCATTGCCCGCGCCGGCCTGGTGCCGGGCGTCGACATCTCGGTCACCGGCTATGACGACCTCGAAGAGGCGGCGATCGCGACGCCGGCGCTGACCACAGTCTGGAACGGCCAGCGCGAGGTTGGCCGCCGCGCCGCCAGCGCGCTGCTCGACAAGCTCAACGGGCAGACGGTGCGACCCTCGCAGGAATTGATCAAGCCGGAACTGCATGTGCGTCAGTCGACCGGCAAGCCGGTGGAGCGTGCATGACCAAGGCCGAACAGTTGCAGACCGTCGCCATCCTGGTGCCGGGCGATTTCAACGACCACGCGGTCGACCGCATCAACCGCACGTTCAGGCGTGTCAGAATTGAACGCGCCGATCCGGCGCTCGTCACCGACGAGATGCGCAGTGATGTGCGCGGCGTCGCTTCGTTCGCCGGCATCAACGCGGCGATGATGGATGCATTGCCCAACCTCGAACTCATCGCTTCCTTCGGCGTCGGCTATGATTCGGTCGATGTCGGTCATGCGGCGGCGAAAAACATCATGGTCACCAACACGCCCGACGTGTTGACCGAGGAGGTCGCCGACACCACGATCGGGCTGTTGATCAACACCATCCGCGACCTGCCGCGCGCCGAGACCTGGCTGCGCGACGGCAGCTGGGTGCGCAAGGGCAACTATCCGCTGAGCCGGCTGACCTTGCGCGGGCGCAGTGTGGGTATTTTCGGCATGGGCCGCATCGGGCAGGCCATTGCCCGGCGTCTGGAAGCCTTTGGCTTGCCGGTCGCCTACCACAACCGGCGCCGTGTCGAAGGTCTTTCCTACCACTATCATGCGACCCTGAAAGGGCTTGCCGAAGCCGTGGATACGCTGATTTCGGTCGCGCCGGGGGGCGCCTCGACGGAGAAGGCGGTCAATGCCGAGATACTGTCGGCGCTTGGCGCCAACGGCGTCTTCGTCAACATCGGCCGTGGCAGCACGGTCGATGAGGCAGCGCTTGCGGCAGCCCTTGCCAACGGCACCATCGCCGCTGCCGGCCTCGATGTCTTTGCCGACGAACCGAACGTGCCCAAGGCGCTGCTCGACGCGCCCAACACCTCGCTGCTGCCGCATGTCGGCTCGGCCTCGGACCATACACGCCGCGCCATGGCGGATCTGTGCGTCGACAATCTGGTGTCCTGGTTCACCGAGCGCCGGCCGCTGACGCCGGTGCCCGAGACGGCGCATGTGAAGGCTAGAAACTGATCGGTGGCTGCCACATTTATTAACGTCAGCTTAACCCTTTGGAATCATTGTTCAACCTGTCCGTGTACGTGGATGAAGAATGATGAAAGCACTTTCCGCATTGATCGCTGCCGCAGCGCTGTTTGGTGGCATTCAGCTGTTTCATGGCGGCAGCCGGGAAAGCGTAGCCAACGAGGCCGCCCCGTCCAACAGCTACAGGCTGGTCGCCAATGGCGATGAGGCGGTCTGTGCAGTCAGCCGCGGAGCCGAAATTTCGGACGGTTTGTCGTTGCTCACCGTTGCTCCCAAATGCCGTCGGCTCTTGCCGGGCATAGAACAGGCGAAGTTCTGGCGCGAGCAAAACGATGGCACCGTTGCCTTCAGCGCCAATGGCACCGATCCAATCGTCACCTTCGTGGCTGCCGATGGCGACGGCTACGAATCCTATGCCCCGGCGCTGCCGCTGCTGTCGCTGGCGGCCACCCGTGATAAAAAATCCGGCGAGTGATTATTCCGCTGCGGCCCGCGCGCCCGCCTTCGCTGCGGCGTGCAGCCGAACCGCATCGCCGAAGGCACGGAATATTTTCACCGAATTGCTGTCCGACTTGACCCAGTATTCCGGGTGCCATTGCACGCCGACGGCGAAGGCGCGGGCGTCCCGCACCGAAACCGCCTCGACCGTGCCGTCGGTGGCGACGGCCTCGACCTGCAGCTTCGAGCCGAGCCGGTCGATCGCCTGGCGGTGCAACGAATTGACCTTGATGTCGCCGGCACCGAACACACCGGCCAGGCAACTGTCAGGTTTGATCGAAATGGTCTGGTGGATGGCGAAGCGTTCGTCCTGCTTCTCGCTCACCGGCGCGCGGTGATCGAGCGAACCCTCGCGCTCCTGGATCTCGGTGCCGAGCGTGCCGCCCAACGCCACGTTCAGTTCCTGGATGCCGCGGCAGATGGCGAGCAGTGGCACGCCGCGTTCGATCGCCCGGCGGATCAGCGGCAGCGTCGTGGCGTCGCGCGCCGGATCATAGGGGCCATTGGCTTCACTGGCGTCGCCGCCATAAAGCGAGGGATGCACATTGGATTTCGAGCCGGTGACCATGACGCCGTCGACCGACGACAGGAGTTCGTCGAAATCGAGCCGGTCGCCGAACGATGGCACCAGCACCGGGAACACGCCGGCGCCGGCGATCGCCGCTTCCAGATATTGTTGTGGGGCGGCATGCCAGGTGTAGTTGTCGAACTGACGGACGTCGGTCGATATGGCGACGAGCGGCTGATGCATTTTGGCTCTATGTTCCATCGGGGCAAGGGATACCTGCCTTCAAAATAGGCGATCCCACGTTATTTTTCCATGCCAAGTTTCGGCGTGTCGCATGGGCCACGAAACGGCCTGTTAGACTATAGTTGCAGTGCAGCCGGGCTTCGCCGTCAAATCGGGCCGGCCTGCTGGACTCGACTTCTTGCCTGTGTATTGTCTCGAACGAACCGACACGGAAACCGAGGATTTTCTGACGTCGGCCTGTTGATCCAAAAGGGAGGAACTTCATGGATCGTCGTTCATTCATTCGCAAGGCCGGTGTCACCGGCGTCGGTGCCGCGGCGGCGGCGGCCACGCTGGCGGCGCCTGCAATCGCCCAGTCCAATCCCAAGGTGACATGGCGGCTGGCGTCGTCCTTCCCGAAGTCGCTCGACACCATCTATGGCGGCGCCGAGGTGTTCTCGAAGATGCTGTCGGAAGCCACCGACGGCAATTTCCAGATCCAGGTTTTTGCTGCCGGTGAGCTGGTACCTGGCCTGCAGGCCGCCGACGCCACCACAGCCGGCACGGTCGAGGCCTGCCATACGGTGGCATATTATTACTGGGGCAAGGACCCGACATGGGCGCTCGGTGCGGCGGTTCCCTTTTCGCTCAACGCACGCGGCATGAATGCCTGGCATTACCATGGCGGCGGCATCGACCTGTTCAACGAGTTTCTCGCCACGCAGGGTCTTTTTGGCCTGCCGGGCGGCAACACCGGCGTG
>NZ_RZRP01000347.1:0-6271 GCF_003997795.1 Mesorhizobium sp. M7A.F.Ca.US.005.03.2.1
AACATGCTTAGCTCTGAAGAGGCGTCCTATCCCCTTGTCGGTCGCTCTGGTTCGACTGTCGGCTTCTTTGTGTGGCAGCCATATCGGCCCGGGGCGTTTGTCCTTTTTCAACTGGTGCCAACACTCGTGGTGGTGTTCGGACTGGTACTTGGCGGAATTATTGTAGCTCTGGCCGCTTTGCGCCGGCGGACTTTGAGGCTGATTGAGACCGAGAATCACATCTATCACCTGGCCCACTACGACCTGCTTACAGGGCTGCACAGTCGCGGCCATTTCAACAGTCGTTTGGCTGATGCGCTGACACTGCTGCCCGCGACGGGCGAGCAGCTCGCGATCCTCTATCTTGACCTCGACCGGTTCAAGCAGGTCAATGACAGCTTTGGCCACCCTGCCGGCGACGAGTTGCTCAGGGAGTTCGCAGACCGGCTGAGGCGGCTGACCGTGGAGGTTGACACGGTGGCGCGCCTGGGCGGTGACGAATTCATTATCATCCAGCGCGCGGTCGCAGGCGAGAATGAGGTCAAAACATTGTGCGAGCACTTGATCGAGTCCGCGCGCCGGCCGTTCGAGGTCGCCGGAGTTCAGGTTTTTGTCGGGGTGAGCGTCGGCGTAGCTCTTGCTCCCAGGGACGGGGTGGACCAGGTCGAGTTGGTGCGGAAAGCCGACCTCGCCCTGTATCACGCCAAAGCCGGCGGTCGCAGCGGCTATGCTCTGTTTGAACCCGAGATGGACCAGACGCTGGCAAAGCGTAAGGGTCTCGAACAGGACCTGCGCAAGGCGCTGCAAACGCCCGGCCACATCCGGGTGCATTATCAGCCGCTTTACACCGCCGACACCAACAGGATGACGGGCGTCGAAGCCCTCGCGCGCTGGTCGCACGCAGAGCGCGGTTGGGTCGCCCCTGACTTGTTCGTACCATTGGCAGAGGAAACGGGGCTCATCGAAGTTCTAGGCGAGCTGGTTCTGCGCCAGGCCTGCCTTGACGCGGTGCATTGGCCGATCGAGACCCTGGCAGTGAACGTATCGGGGTTGCAGCTGAACAATCCGAGCTTTGCCATGAAAGTGACGAGCATCTTGTTGGAAACGCAAATGGATCCACGGCGGCTCGAGCTGGAGGTTACGGAAAGCACGCTCTCCCAGCGCCCCACCGAATGCCAGCAGAACATGGCAGCGTTGCGCAGTGTCGGGGTGCGCTTTGCGCTTGACGATTTCGGTACGGGATTTTCCTCATTGGGCCGACTGCAGAGCCTGGAAGTGGACAGGATCAAGATCGACCGAAGCTTCGTGCAGGGCTTTGGCGGCTCGAACGGTGACGAGGCCATCGTTCAGGCGATTATCGACCTGGCTCGCGCGACTGGCCTCAGCACGACAGCGGAAGGGGTCGAGACCGAGAGCCAGTGCAATTATCTGCGCAAGCTCGGCTGCGACCAGCTACAAGGCTTTTTGCTTTCAAGACCGGTGCCAAAAGAGGACCTTCAGGAACTCCTCGACGGCGGATCAAGGCGGGCGACCGCATGAAAATGCGTCTATGTGATTCCCGACGGTCGACGATGCCGCACGCGGATGCAAGCAGCGAATCTTGGCGGCCTGGGACAAGGTGCGTCGACACTCCCCTGGCCAGTGACGCCTGACGATCTGTGTCACCCGCTTCGGGCCAGAGCGATTGATGCGGCTGCGCATGACGCTGGGCTCAACTCTCAACCTCAGCGCACATCGGGCTCTAGGTCGAAAATGGTAGGTCGAGATCAACTCGCGCGACGGCGTAAGCGTCAAGCGAGATGAATTGGTCATCCAGCGGTCTTGCGGTACTTTCCATGAAGTTGGGATCGGTTGCCGCCCGTTCGAACTGCTCGGCGCCAAGAAGAGCTATACGGGCACTGCTCGGCGCATCCGGAAGTTTCACAGATTGCGCCTTGGAGGTAAGGTTGGCGACCCACAGTGTCACGCGCCAATCTTTTTCAGCTGCGATCGTCGCAATGGCGTCAGCGCCGGAAGTTCCTACGGACAGCAGGGTGGCTCCGCCGAGCCTTGAGAGACCCGCCATGACATGGAAAGCGGGATAGACCGTTCGGCCGTCCTGCTGGTCATACCATGGCTGGACGAAATCAGCCTTCCTGTGGATATGGCCAAAGGGGCCGGTGAAGTCCCCTACCGCGACGGCCTCGACCCCTTCGCGAGCGCAGGCCGCGAAATAGCCGAGCGTCCATGCCGCATTGAACAGCCCGCGCTGCCGCGGATCGATGCGGCTCAGACATATGCGGGCGTTCGCTTTGTTCGGCGCGGTGCCCTTTCCGTAGGGGTTCTCGCGGCAGCCGAGCTGACTGGGACCTATGCGCAGCGGCACGCGGTCGCCCGTGAAAGCATGTGCCGAGCGTATCTGATGAGGGATAGCCTGAAGCGTTTCCATCACCGAAATATCATCCGCCGCGTGCACGCTTGGACAGGTGGTGAAGGTCACGTAGTCGAGCGCTTCGGCTGGCGGACGCTTGCGATTGAGTTCGGTGAAGTAAGCGGCCATGCCTCCGCCCAGCCCGATCCCCGGGAAAGCCCGGCGAGCGGCGGAGTAGCATTCGTGGAAGCTGGGCATGACCGGCCGCGGTGCTCCCGGCTGAACGGATTTCATGTCCTGCGCCGGAAAGACGGAGACAGCTTCCAGTTTGAGGCCGATTGTATGGACCGCATCAGCGACGGGCGCCAATTCGCCGAATGGGTCGAGCGTGCCCTTGGTGATGATCTCGAGGACCACGCCTGCGCCGGTCAGCCGTGCAAGCGCGGCGTAGCTTTCGAGTTCATCTTGGCCGTGTCCGAATCGGAGATCGACTTGGCAGACCATCCACTGCGGAGCCATTCGTCGTAGAAGCTCGGGGGATTCAAGCGCGTGCCTTGCCTCGTCGCCAGCGACGCCGACGCCAACGCGAGGCACTTGGCCGACGGGTCTGCCGATCGTCAGGTTGATGAGTGGATTGCGGTTTTCAGACGCCCCGGCACGAAGCGTTCCTGACACGTGTAGCCGGACGACCTGGGTGAATTTCTGGCCCTTGGGCAGTCGGTAAGGCCACGGGCGACGCAGAGGGCGGACATAGGTTTTATAGGAAGCGTCAGACCAATTGCGTTGATCCTCCATCTCGAAGGCATCACCGTCCATGGTGCATGTGGCCCAGATCCCAGGCGCGATCTCATGCGACAACGCCCGGATATCGGTGAACGGACATTTAGGGTCGATGTGGTCCGGAAAGAGCGATAGCTCATCATGACCATCCTCATGCAGCACCTTTACCGGCTTGCCCGCCAAGGCTTCGATCGGATGAAGGACGATGAAGCCGGTCCGATTCGTCAAAAGGTCAGTCTCGGGCTCTGCCTCGGCCGCAAAAGCCAGCGCACCATCACTACTGCCCGAGATCCGTACCTGATAAGCCAGGCGACCGGATGTTGCGGAACATGTTGCACGGTATGCGACGCTGAACACATCCAGCCTTTCATCGATGTGGAGATCATCGAGAACGGCTGTAGCGGTTCCCCAATTTTCGTCCCGCACAAGGAACGAGATTCCGCGCAGAATCTCAATTCCGTCAAGGCGGATGTAGCGTAACGCCCCATTGTCGAAGTCGACCGACAACGGTCCCGCGCGAAGTGTGCGCAAGGGTGGCTCGACCTGTTCGGTTCCACACAAGCGGATGGCTCGAGATGCTGCCAAGGTCAAATTGCTTGCTCCGTCGCAGCGTCAAAAATCGACGCCCGGTTCATGTTGATGTCGATCGGCAGTCTCTCGCCGGGACGGCTGACGTCGTGCGCCTGAAGCTCCGCCACCACTGGCGCGCCGGCAAGGCGGAAGGTCGCATAGCTGCGCGAGCCAGTCGGCTGCAGCAGGTCGATGGTTGCATCATAGCGCAGCGTGCCCGGCTCGGGGGTAGCAGCGTGTGCGCGTGTCAGATGTTCCGGGCGCAGCCCGAGCAGCACCGACTGCCCATCTATAGCGCCATTTAGAGTCCGCCCGGGGGCGATCGGCAGCAGACCATCGGCCAGCCGGATGGCGGCGGCGCTCCCGTCCAAAGCCAGCGTGCCCGGCAGGAAGCTCATGCGTGGGGAACCGAGAAAGCCCGCGACGAAGATCGAGGCGGGGCGCTCGAACAGTTCGAGTGGCGCGCCCTGCTGCTCGATCAACCCGTCGCGCATCAGCACGATGCGGTCAGCCAGTGTCATCGCCTCGATCTGGTCATGGGTGACGTAGATCATCGTCGTGGCGATGTCCTGGTGAAGGCGCTTGATCTCGCCGCGCATTTCGTCGCGAAGCTGGGCATCCAGATTGGACAGCGGCTCGTCGAACAGAAAGATGCGGGGGTTGCGGACTATGGCGCGGCCGATGGCGACGCGCTGACGCTGCCCACCGGATAACTGGCGTGGAAATCGCCCGAGCAAGGGGATGATGCCGAGCATACGCGCTGCCTCGGCAACGCGCGCCTCTACCTCGGGCTTCGGCATCTTGCGCGCCTTGAGACCGAAGCCGATGTTCTTCGCCACGCTCATATGTGGATAGAGCGCATAGTCTTGAAACACCATCGCCACGTCACGATCGCGCGGCCGCAAGTCATTGACCACCTCGCCGCCAATCTCGATCGTGCCTTGCGAACTCTCCTCCAGTCCTGCAATCGTCCTCAAAAGGGTACTCTTGCCGCATCCGGAGGGGCCGACCAGAACGGTGAACTCACCGTCGCGAATGTGGAGGTCAATGCCGCGCACCGCATGGAAGGCGCCGTAGCGCTTGTGCAAGCCGGTGATCCTGACTTCAGCCATGCCTGCCTCTTTCTATCCGCGAACGGCGCCGAGCGTCAGCCCGCGCACGAGATGTCGTTGAGCAAGGACTCCCAGAGCGATGGATGGCACGAGGGAAACAATGGCCAGGGCCGCCGCTTCACCATATTGCGCGCCCTGGAAGCCGATGAAGGAGCGGAATACGGTTGGCAGCGTGAACGCAGTTCGACTGGTCAAAATGAGCGCGAAGAAGAACTCCGTCCAGCAAGCGATGAAAGCGAAGACGGCCGCCGCGACGATGCCCGGGGCGGCAAGCGGCACGGCAACACGCCAGAACGCCTCCCAACGCGTGCAGCCATCGACCAGGGCCGCCTCCTCCATCGACTTCGGCATGCCGCGGAAATACGCGAACATCATCCACACCGACACCGGCAGCGTGAAGACCGTGTAGGCGATGATCAGGCCAATATGGGTGTCGTACAGCCCGACGCCACGATAGATAAGGAATACCGGCAGGACGATGCCGATCGGTGGCAGGAAGCGCTGTGACAGCACCCAGAAAGACAGGTGCTGGCCGCCCGTGTTGTAGCGCGCCAGACTATAAGCCATCAGCGTGCCCAACAACGCTGAAAGCACCGTGGCCGACAGCGAAATGATCAGACTGTTGATGAGCCCGTCGAGGCCGCGATAAGCGAACAGCGCAGCTTTGTAGTGTACAAGGGTCGGCTCGGTAGGGAACCAGACGGGCGGCACGGTGAGGTAGTCGTCGCTCGGCTTGATCGAGGTGTTGAACATCCAGTAGAGGGGCCACAGCACGAACACGAGGAAGAAGCCGAGCAGCAGCATGCGACCGATCGGCACCGACCGGCGTTTCCTGCGGCGGGCGGGCGCGACGGCGGCCATCAGACCGGCTCCACCTTCAAGAGCCGCCGCACCAGCAGCGTCACTACCAGCGCGGTGAAAATCAGGAATAGCCAGCTTCCGGCCGTCGCCTGCGACAGATGAAACTGGGTGAAGCCGACCGTGTAGAGATAGTAGGAAGCCGTGTAGGTTTGCGTACCCGGGCCGCCGCCGGTCATGATAAAAATGGTATCGAACATTCGGATGGCGTCAAGCAGGCGGAAGGTCAACGCCAGCAGCATCATAGACCCGAGATGCGGCAGCGTGATCGCCCAGAAGGCCTGCCAGGCATTGACGCCGTCGAGTTCCGCCGCCTCGTAGAGGTTCGGAGGGATTGCGGTAAGCCCGGCGAGCAGGACGACAAACATGAACGGAGTCCACTGCCAGACATCAGAGATGATCAGCGAGACATAAAGCCATGGGCGCTCGGTCATCCAGCCGATCGTCACCTCCTGCCCCAACAGTTGCGTCAGGATGTAGTTGGTTGGCCCGAAAGGCCGCTGAAGCAGCAGCGTCCACGCTTGGCCGACTATCACCGGGCTGATGAAAAGCGGCACGATCAGGATCGACATGACGACACCGCGCCCCGGAAAGCTGCGCACCATGGTGAGCGCCACCAGAA
>NZ_RZRP01000348.1:0-6269 GCF_003997795.1 Mesorhizobium sp. M7A.F.Ca.US.005.03.2.1
CCTATACGCTGTCGCCGGCAACCATCGCGGTCAACCTCGACAAGGATTTCGAACCGCTGCACCCCAAGCAGCTGCGCCGCGTCGTGCTCGGCCCGTTCTATTCGGTGGGGATTACCGACAACAATTCGACGGTGACCGAGGTTCTGGCCAAGGTGCGCAAGCCGCAAAATGCCTGGCTTTTGACCTGGACGATCCAGGAGGTCTATTCCAAGAGCGAGAAGCCCGGCCGCAAGGGCCTGTTTTCGAGTGAGAAGACAACGCAGGAATTCTTCATCAACACTGATGATCTGGAAGCCGCGCGTCAGGGCGTGTCGAGCTATGAAAACCATGCGCTGATTCCGCACGAGGCCTATCAGGCACTCTACGCCGCCGGCGAAGCACAGAAGATTTTTGCCGGCTACAAGGTTCATATCCTGTCCAACGGACAGGTCATCTCAGACGTCTGACCGTCACACCACGGAGCACCCTTCATGGATACCGGCCTGACCACCATTCCGGAAGCCGCCATCGAGAAGCACCGCGCCACCGCGCAGAGCTTCATCACCCGCATCGTCGTGCTGGAGGACCCGTCACGGGAGTCCGGCACCGCGCTTGCCGGCACCAACCGCCGCTTCGTCTCGACCGTCTCGGTCGGCTCGGTGCGTCGCACGCGCGAGGTCGAGCTGGCCAAGACCGTCGGCGCCGTTCATCCCGACGACCAGCTGCTGACCATCCCGCAGCACACGCTCCTGTTTCGCGCCCGGCGCGGCACGGCGATCGCGCTGGCCATATCGGACGTCTTTGCCGAAGGCTCCGACCTCGAAAGCCTGCAGGCCAGGAATACCCGCGCGCCGCTCGAAGGCGACGAAGCGGCCACCTTCAAGAAGCTTCTGTCGGCCTCGGCTTACCTCTCCGCCTTCAGCCTCGCCTCCTACCTGTTCCAGCTGATCGACAGCGACGGCGAGGCACCCAACGACATCCCCGAGCCGGACTTCCTGTTCGACACGCCGCAGGATGCGGTGAAGTCGATCCTCGCTGGCCTCGACAAGGCGATCTCGGGATCGTCCGATGATGCCGATTTGATGACAAGGGCACGCGCCTTCGCCCGCGTCGCCATCGACGGGCTTCTGGCCCGCAAGGGCCGCTTCGACGGCATCGGCCCGTTCGAGAACGCCCATATCCGCATCGATGCCGACGATTTCACTCTCGATGGTTTCGACGTCGCGCCGGGCAAGCGCTCAAAACCGCTGGTGATGACCTTCAAGAAGCCGGAAGAGGTCGTCGGCAACCACATCGCCAAATACCAGTCGGTCAAGCTCGCCAAGATGCTGATGGCCTATGATTTCGAGCGCGAACTCAATCCGTTCGTCGAGCTCGGCGGCTTCCTGTTCACCTTCATCGGCGACGGCGCCCCCGGCACTGGCAAGACGACGCTGATCCAGATGATCGCCGGCCTCGTCAACGGCTATTGCCAGGTCGCCGGCTATCCCTTCGCCTACGAGAATTTCGGCGTCGACCAGATCTCGTCCTACCAGGGCAAGTCGGGCCAGAACTGCCGCCAGTTCATCAACAATGTCTTGAACCCGCGCGTCATCGGCTTCGGCACCATCGACGACATCGACCAGGTGGCGGCGCGCCGCTCCGACGACCGCGCCTCGGCCGGCCAGCAGGAAATAACAGGCGTCTTGATGGACGCCTTCGCCGGCGCCGCCACCGTGGTGCGCGGCAACTGCTCATTCGGCATGTTCTCCAACTACCCCGAAAATGTCGACGACGCGCTGCGCCAGCGCGCCGGCGCCCGCTGGCTGGTCGACGGGCCGCAGAGCCGCGACGACTACATCGATATTTTTGTCCTGCTGGCGGGGAAAAACCACAAGATCCCGCTCGGCGACCACGACCTCTACGCCGCGCAGGAAATCCAGCGCGCCGTGACCGAAGCCTATGAGGAGCACGAGAAGCCGCAGGAAGATGGGCTGATGAAGGTCTACGAGCGCTACATGAAGGAGAACGGCGCGCCGAAATCGATGGCCGATATCGGCACCTATCTGCACCTGATCAAGGATGCCGAGCCCCGCTTCACCGGTCGCGCCATCAAGAATGTCACCGACGCCATCAAGATGCGCGCCATGGACATCGAGCTTCCCGACGATTGGTTCGAGAAGCCGGAAGTCTTCATGCACAAGGGCTACGACGAGAAGAAAGCGATGATCGAGGAACTGCGCGGGCCGTTCTCGATGGACATGGTCATGCAGGAGATCAACCGCTACGCCGACTCGGAGTTCCGTTATTCCGACAAGTCCGACGACTCCGCCGTGGAAAAACTGCTGCGCGACGCCCGCCTGCGCGAACGGGCTGCGCGCGAGATGGAGGAGATGAAGAAGAAGGGGCTATGGAATGCGTGAGCTGCGCCGGCCTTCCCTTCACCCCTTGTGGGAGAAGGCAAGATGAGCCCCGCCAAAAAACCCGATCTCCTGCGCGACAATGAGCTGATCTATGGCCGGCTGCTGACGGTCGACGAGCCGCATCTGATCCAGCGCTACAACAAGGCGCTCGCCGCATTCGGCTTGAAGCCGACCAAGCTGAAGACCTTCCAGATCGATCGCACCGGCTTTTCGCCCGAAGTGGCCGAGGAATGCGACGACTACGACTATCTCGATCCCAACGAGGTCAACCGCCGTTTCATCATCCTGACGCCGTCGCAGATCGACCTGCCGGTGGTGCACACCGCCTTCTCCAACACCTCGCAGCTGATGTTCGAGTTCATGTCCAAGAACCAGCGCGCCATCGATGCGCTGACGATCAAGGATGTCATCTACGGCGAGATCGAGGATTCCGTTCCCAAGGTCAACGATATCGAGGACCTGCTGTCGATCAGCCAGGTCGAGTTCAAGGTGCTGTCGGCTGAGGATGTGCTGGGCAAGGCCGCCGAGCTCGGCAAGCTCGTCGACCGGTTGAAGCAGGAGCCCGACGCCTGGCGCGACAGCGCCATGCTGAACCGCATGGTCGAGCTCGCCAAGATCTGCGGCGACATCCGCGAGAACGCGCTGGTGCCCGACCAGGTGATCTTCCGCCACAACGCCTACTGGACCAGCCATTTCGGTGGCCTTTACGTCTTCGTCGACCCGGATGTGACGACGGTGATCAGCGATCCTGCGGCGCCAGGCTTCCGCCGTTCGCGGCCGTGGCAGGTCAGCTATCTCTCCATTAACGACGCCGACAAGGTATTCAAGTTCCTCGCCACCACCGGCCGCATCGAGTTGCCGCGCGCCTCCTGGGTCGAGGCCTCGGGCTATCTCGAGCACCGCGCCGAGATGGTGGTGCGCGCGCTGATCCGCGATGCCGAGCCGAACCGCAACTTGACCAATGTCGACAAGGTCTGGCTGCAGACCTGGATCCAGAGCCATGCCGACCTGATCACCAGCGACGGCAATTTCCCTTTCCTCAACGCCGCCAAGCGCGAGATCGCCCAGCTCGGCCACCTGAAGATCGAGGATGTCTTCCCGCAGCAGCGCTTCCTGGTGATCCGCGCCAAGCCTGACCATCCTGACGCCTGGCTGACCAACCGGCTGATCTCGGATTTCGTGCCGTCGGACTTCGTCTCGCGCTACATCTTCAACAAGGACGGCTTCTACAAGGACTATGGCGGCTTCAGCGACGCCTGGCGATCGCATGTTGTGGACGTTCTCAAAACCACATATTTGAAGGACAAGGTGGCGTTTCGCACGCGCCTCTACGGCCTGACTGACTAGAACGAAATGAACCGTTATTTCGTTCTAACTTCTTGTTTTGGCGCATAATGTTATCCAAAAAGTCTGCAACTTTTTGGCATCATGCTTGAGGGGGTGACACAGCCATGCTCGATCCGATCGTGAACTTCTTCACCCGCATTTTCCAGTGGATCGGCCGCGGTATCGGGCTTTTGATCGGCGTCATCCTGTGGCCGTTCCTGTGGGCCGGACGCTGGTACACGCAACGCGGCTGGATCCTCAAGGCGGCGGTCGGCCTTGCTCTGCTGGTGCTGATCGGCCTCTATGCCAATTTCTTCTACGCCACCCAGTGGTGGAACAATTTCAACCCGAACTATCCAGACACCTACACGTTCGAGAAGCGCAATGTCTCCGCTGGCGAACAGGTCTCCGCCGGCGCCGGCACCGACACGGCCAAGACCTGCGGCAACTCCGGCATTGCCCAGATCGCCGCCGACCTGACCGACTTCAACGTCAACCAGAATGCCTGGATCTCGTCGATGATCCTCTACAAGCTCGGCCTGTTCGGCATCGACTGGGACAACACGCCGTGGATGGACAACAAGGCCTCCTTCCAGCGCGGCATCAACCAGGCGGTGCGGCGCACGGCGACTGAACTCGCCGACAATCTCGGCCGCGTCCGCACCACCTCGCAGATCGACAGCGATCTGCAGAATGCCCGCGGCAACCTGCAGTTCGACGAGGAGACCTGGTATTTCGGCCTGAACCCGTTCGGCCCCAAGACACCGACGCCGAGCTACTATCGCGACGCCGTGCGCATGCTGCGTTCCTTCAACGCTCGCCTTGCCACCTGCCAGGCGACATTCGACGCCCGCGCCGACAATCTGAAACAGTATATCGACCGCATCTCGTCCGACATCGGCTCGACCTCGGCGATCCTCAAGGAACGCGCCGAGAACCACAACAATGGCTGGTTCGACTTCCGCGCCGACGACCGCTACTGGTTCGCCTATGGCCAGCTCTATGGCTATTACGGCCTGATGAAGGGCGCCCAGGCCGACTTCGAGGACGTCATCAAGGAAAAGCATCTGCAGAACCTCTGGGACACGATGGACTCGCAGTTCGTTTCGGCGCTGAAGATCCAGCCTTTCATCATCGCCAATGGCCGCGAGGATGGCTGGCTGTTGCCGACGCATCTGACGACGATGGGCTTCTATGTGCTCAGGGTGCGCTCCAACATGGTCGAAATCAGCAACGTTCTGACGCAGTAGCGCTGTTCCATTAGGGACCAGGCGATGGCGAATTTGCGCCGTCGCCTCTGTCGCATTCCGTGCATTGTGCGGCTGTTTTGAGACGGCGGAACGACGCGTCCTCTGGCTTCTATACGGCGCGGCAACGGAGCCAGGAAGAACCGACGACAGGTCGGCCGGTCCGCAGAAGAATTTTCTCAAGAGGAAACATAGTTGCATACAAGTTGACGCCGCGGCAGCGACAGGGTTAGAACATGCCCGCGCCCGGTTCCAACCTGCTTGCCAGTAAGACCAAACCCGTCCCCTCCACCGTCCAATCCAGAGGAAAGCCGTCATGGCCGAAGTGAAGTCCGACATCGAGATCGCGCGCGGCGCCAGGAAAAAGCAGATCCAGGAGATCGGCCAGAAGATCGGCATCCCGACCGAACACCTGCTGCCCTACGGCCACGACAAGGCCAAGATATCAGCCGAATTCATCAAATCGGTGAAGGGCAACAAGGACGGCAAGCTGATCCTCGTAACCGCCATCAACCCGACGCCGGCCGGCGAAGGCAAGACCACGACCACGGTTGGTCTCGGCGACGGCCTGAACCGCATCGGCAAGAAGGCGATCGTCTGCATCCGCGAGGCTTCGCTCGGCCCGAACTTCGGCGTCAAGGGCGGTGCCGCCGGCGGCGGCTATGCGCAGGTCGTGCCGATGGAGGACATGAACCTCCACTTCACCGGCGACTTCCACGCCATCACCACCGCGCACAACCTGCTTTCGGCGCTGATCGACAACCACATCTACTGGGGCAATGAGCTCGGCATCGACACCCGCCGGGTCGTCTGGCGCCGCGTCATGGACATGAACGACCGCGCGCTGCGCGAGATCATCTGCTCGCTCGGCGGCGTCGCCAACGGCTTCCCGCGCGAGGGCGGTTTCGACATCACCGTCGCCTCGGAAGTCATGGCGATCCTCTGCCTGTCGACCGACCTGAAGGACCTGGAAAAGCGCCTCGGCGACATCATCGTCGCCTATCGCCGCGACAAGTCAGCCGTCTATGCCCGCGACCTCAAGGCCGACGGCGCCATGGCTGTGCTGCTGAAGGACGCCATGCAGCCGAACCTGGTGCAGACGCTGGAGAACAACCCGGCCTTCGTGCATGGCGGGCCGTTCGCCAACATCGCGCATGGCTGCAACTCGGTCGTCGCCACCACGACGGCGCTCAAGCTCGCCGACTACGTCGTCACCGAAGCCGGCTTCGGCGCCGATTTGGGTGCTGAAAAGTTCTTCGACATCAAGTGCCGCCAGGCGGGCTTGAAGCCGGCAGCGGCGGTCATCGTCTCCACC
>NZ_RZRP01000349.1:0-6260 GCF_003997795.1 Mesorhizobium sp. M7A.F.Ca.US.005.03.2.1
CTCAAGGCCTGGTTCCAGGCCATCTGGGCGCGGATGAATTCCTTGAAGTGGCTCTTAGTGACGCCCGACTTCTCCATGACGCCGTCGAGCTGGCTGAGCTGCATCTTGTTGCTCGAGGCAAAGCGCTGGTACGCGGCATCGACCTGGGCGTCGCTGATGCGGATACCAAGCCGCTTGGCCTCGGCCATACGCAACGTCTGGTCGATCATTTCCTGGCCGGCATCGCCCTTCTTGCGCTGCAGCTTCAGGAAGGCGGCGCGATGGGCGATGTCGCCGGTGGTGACAGGAATGTCGTTGACGACGTATTTGATCTCGCTGGCGAAAGCCGGCGGCGCCATTACGGTGATCGACACGGACGTCGCCGCCACGAGCAACGCGAAACCTGCTGAAAAGAGGTATTTCCTCATCGTTGGCATCCCAATTCTATCCCGGTCCCGCCCAATTTGATCTTTCCAGGTGCGCGAAATCCGTGCCAGCCCTATGCGGCGAAACGATGTCGCCGATTGTTACTGGATCGTGTCGACGGCACTGGTCGACGAGCCGAAATCGCCGAGGGTGCGGAACGACAGATTGAAGCCGATGGTCTGCGACACCTCCCTGGTGTTCAGATCGCGCGACTGCGAGTAGGTCATCAAATAAGTGAAGCAGGAATCGTTGTAGGCGAAGCCGACGCCGTCCTTGACCAGCAGGCTCTGCTGCAGGTCGTAGGTTCCTGTGCCGAAGACGCGCCAGTTTTCGGCCAGATGCGTGGATGCACCAAGCGTGACCTCGTGGCGGTCGGTGGTGAAGCCGTACAGCGGCTGGGCCTGGATGAAGGCGTATTTGGCGCTCAGCGACACAGGCAGGCCGGAATAGGCGGCCTTCACCTCGGCGCGGCGGATCTCGAAGCTCTGTTCGTCGAAACGGCCGCTGACCGAGGCCGCGAAGCCGTTGGGGCTGTTGATGCCGAACAGGCCGACATAGTCGGACTTGGTCGTGTCGAGGCCGGAGTTTGCGCCGACATTCACCAAATCCGGCGCGGCGAACGAGTTCTCGCCGCCAATCTGATAGGATTGGCCGAAAATGGCATTGGTGCCCCAGCCATTGTTGTAGGAGCCGGAATAGCGGAAGCCGACATTGGCGCGCGAACCGCCTTCGACGCGGTCGTAGCCGGAGAACTTGTCGCGTTCGAACAAGGTGGTCGCATCGAAGACCATGCTTTGGGCGTCTTCGTTGGGTACTGAGAGGCCGCCGACATATTGCTCGTTCGGACGCATGAAGACCTGTGCCATCGGTTCGATGACATGGCTGGACCCGCTGGCCATGGAAAACAGCACCGGCCAACGCATCTCGAGGCCTGCGGTTGCCATGTAACGGGCAAATGACGAGCGCATATCGGCCTGCTCGTTCAAATTTGCTGCCATATTGTTAATGGCAGTGAGCGAAGCCGATGACGCATTGAGGTAGTCGACGTCGCCCTGCAGTGCGAGCAATGGCGTCAGCACCAGCCCGCCATCGGTGACGAAGCTCCGCTTCCACTCGGCCTCGGCGGTGAGACGGCCCGATTCGCCTTCGATACCAGGGACACGCTGTATGGGGGTGGAGAAAGTGTCATCGAGTTCGTCGCGGCGGATGACACGCGCGTTGACGTTGAGCGATAGCTGGCCGCCGGCCACCGACGCATCAGGAATATAGGCGTAGTCGAGCGACGGCAGCACCCAGGGCTGTTGTCCGCTTCGCGCAGAGGCGTTGTCGTCAGGTGTATCTTCCTGCACATCGAAATGCATGGCGCGCACGTCGAAATAGTTGCGGCCGTTGAGACCCGTCAAGTAGACCGACGACTGGTGGACGCTGCTATTGTACTTTTCGATGCCGTAGGTGTTCGAGAAATTCTTGTCGGTCTGCAGCAGCACGTCCCAGCCGAAGTTCCAGCGTGAGTTGATGGCGAACTGCCCCTGGGTACCCATCATGCCGCGGAATTTGTTGGGATCGCCGGCGCTGCCCGAATTGACGTTGTGGCCAGAGCTGGAGGGGAAGGCAGTGGTGTCGAGGAAAGCGTCGGGATTCTGCTGGTGTATCCCGGCGATCTTCAAGCTGTACTCGCCATTGTTGAAGCGCTGACGCCACTCGGCCTCACCGAGGAAACCCTGCTTGGTATAGCCGGTGCCGGTGACGGTCAGGTCGTAGGTCGGCGCCAATGCAAGATAATAGGGGACTTTCACGCCGACGCCGAGATCGCTCTTGTAGATGATGCTCGGGATCAGGAAGCCGCTCTTGCGCTTCACCGTCGGGTCGGCAATTTCGAATGCAGGCAGATAGGCAAGCGGAAAACCGAAGAACTCGAAATTCGCATTCTCGAAGCGAACCGTCTTCTTCTCGCCGTTCCAGATGATCTTCTTGGCCTTGACGCGCCAGGTCGGCGCTTTGTCCGGCTTATCCTCGCACGGCTCGCAGGCGGTGTAGACGCCATTGTGGAAGGTGGTCAGCACGCCGCCCATGCGTTCGGCGCTTTCGGCGGCGAAATAGGCCTTGTCGATGGTTTCGACCCGCAACGCGTTGACGAAGCCGTCGGCGAAGTCATCGGTGATGTCGATATGCTGCGAATTGATCTTGGTACCGTCGCTGTTGATGACTTCGACGTTACCGCTTGCGACCATTCGCTTGGTGTTGCGGTTGTACTCGACCCGCTGGGCGACAAGGCGATTGCCACCATAGTCGATCTGCACGCCGCCAACGGCGGTCACGGTCTGGTTGTCGTTGTTATAGACCAGCGTGTCGGCCGCCAGCAGCATTTGCGAGCCGGACGGAACCGATGTCGCCATGTCGCCGACGTCCTGCGCAAGCGCCGGTGCCGGAACGGCGTAGGCAAGCACGCACGCCAAGGCGGTCGCCGCATAGAGGCGCGCCAAACCGGCCTGCCTGTTGCTGGGCAAAAACGCCTCCCTCACTAGCCGTCTTCCTTGTATAGCAGGAAAGTCACCCCGAAGAACATAGCCACCATGACCGGTACCCAGGCGGCTACGACAGTCGGCACGAATCCCGCCACGCCGAATGCCTTCACCAGAACCGAAACGACATAAAGCAGAAAGCCAGCGATGATGCCACCCAGAATCATCGTCGCCGACTGCCCCATCCTAGCAAATCGCATTGAAACCGTTGCCGCGATCAGCGTCATGGCGACGAGAAGGAACGGCAACGCCACGAGCGAATCAAACTGCATGGCAAAGGCATTTGCCTTGAGGCCGAAGGAGCGGGCAACCTCGATCTTTCCGGGCAGGTCGTAGAAGGGGATGGTTTCCGGGCGCGCCAGCCGCTCTTGCACGAATTCGGGCTTCAGATTGGTCGGTACGCGATCGGTTGCCGATGCCTGGATCGTGCCGTTCTGGAACGTCTTGACGTCCTGCAATTCCCAATAGCCGTCGCGCAGGAAGGCACGGGCAGCATCCTTGCGCTCGACGATGTTGCCTTGCGGGTCGAGAATGAAGAATACGACATCGGCCATTTCCAGGCCCTGGTTCAGGATGGCCCGCGCACCGATGATGGTGTCCCCCGAACTGGTTTTCTGCCGGATCCAGGGCGCGGCATCGGCCGAGACCGTATTCGATTTGCCGGAACGCAGCTGGGTTTCGATCTGCTCGGACCAGGAGAATGCGTGCGCGGCGAGCGGATTGATGACGCCAACCGACAGGACGCCGAACAGCAAGGCTCCGATACAGCAGGGCAAGAGGAACTGCCAGGCGGAAACACCGGCGGAACGCGCGATGACCAGCTCGTAGCGCCGGTTCAGCGACACCAGCGTCGCCATCGCCGAGAAGAGACCGACGAACGGCACCGTCTGCAGCATGATCATCGGCATACGGAGGCCTGAAATGGCTACCGCCGTGCCGTAGGTGAAGCCGGGCAGGCCGGTGGTGCGGCCGGACAGCTCGGTGAAATCGATCAGGAACACCAGCGCTAGGAGGCCGATGAAGAACCAGATGGTGATCGTCACGTAGCGGAAGAAGAAATAGCGGCCCAGTGTCCAGCCCATCAGCCGACCCCTTGCCCTGATGTGCCGCGCCTGGACAAACGCAATTTGAAAGCATTCCAGCTGTCAGCGATGCGCGAGGCGAAGTTTGTCATCCAGTCCGCCCAGGTCACGGGCAGTTCCAGTGTCCGGTTCGAGACGATGAACCAGATCGCCACCGCGGAAGCCACGATCGGCACACCATAGACCATATAGGCATATTGCGGGATCTCATCCGCCTTGCTGGCGGCGAAAAAGCCCAGCCAACGCACGAACAGCGATATCGTGATCGCCGTGATCAGCGGATTGACGCGCGCCTCGCGGTGCGAGCGCGCATCCCCGGCGACCGCAAGCGCGATCAGCGCGAAAACCATGGAATAGGTCCATTCCGAGAACCGCTGGTTGACTTCGGCCCGGTATTCGTAGGGGCTCTGCTGATAATACTTGTCGTTGGCGCTCGGGTTGAGCAGGTACTGCGTCGTCTGGTCCTTGGGCAGGAGCGTCACCGCTGAAGCCGCCGCCATGAAGGCCGACATGTCGAAGGCATAGGAGGTGAAGCGGATGACGGAGAGATCGCCGGTCAGCGTTTTGCGATGGATGACGCCGTCATTCATCATCAGCACCTTTTCACCGCCGCGTTCGATGATGCTGCCGGTCTTGGCGTAGTAGACGAGGTTGACGCCTTCTTCGCGCGAATCGGCGACGAAAATGCCGCCCAGCCGATTGTTGGGAAGGCGCTCGCCGACCTGCAGGAACAACCCGTCGTCGATCTTGCGGAAGGTGCCTTCCTGGATGATCAGCGACAACAGATCCGCGCGTGACGACGCCACCAGGGCCCGGTTCTTCTGCCGTGCGTAAGGATCGATGCCGTTGTCGACGGCAAAGGAAAAAACGGCTGCGGCGAGCGCCAGCAACATGATCGGCCGCACGATCGTCCAGCGCGAGGCCCCCGCGGCGTTGACGACGGCAAGTTCGGAATCCGAATTCATGACGCTGAGTGTCTGTGCGACCGCCACCACAAGCGCAAAAGGCACCACGATCGGGATGATGGACGGAAGGATGAGGGCGGCGACTTCGAAGAAGGTCAGCGCCGATTGGCCGCTGTCGGTGACCAGATCGATCTTTGCCAGCACCTGCGTCGTCCATACGATCGCCAGCGTCCACACAAGAGCGGCCATGAAGACCACGAAAGCGCGGCGCATGATGTAGCGTTCAACGACCTTCATGAAGGCTTTTCTCGATTTTTTCGAACGGCATCATGCCGCCGAACAAGGTAGCTGTCCGGCAGCGCCTGCACAACTGGCTCATCAGATGGTCTATCCGGGTTCTGTCCCACATCACGCCCCCCGGCTGGGCGGAGTGTCGGCGGGAATGGATAAGAAAGGGCGAACATCGATGGTTAACAACAAGTTGCGGCAAAAAGCGGGGCCGTGCCGCGACGAATCGTCATCGATTCCATAGGTCATATGGGATGCCAATTCGGCAAAGTCTTGCCAAATGCCGGAAAACGACCAAATGTCGCGCATCGTTTCGAACCGCTTCCCCAAAAGTCGCGCATTCCCTGAAAGCAGGACATGATGAATCAAAGACCATCGATCGCCTTCGCCAAATTTTCCGGGTCCCAGAGCGCGGTGAACAAGAAGGGCACGGTCTTCGTGCTCGCGGCGGATGAGGGCGGCCTGAGCGACGTCGCCAAGGCCAGTGATCCCGGCAAGACACTGGAGCGGGCTTTTCCCGTGGCTGAGTTCACCGGCAAGTTCGCCAGCACGGTGGAAGTTCTGGCCCCGCAGGGAGCGTCGCTCGACAGACTGGTGGCGATAGGCACCGGCAAGGTGTCGGGACTGGACGAATATGCGTGGTTGAAGCTTGGCGGCACCGTTTCCGCGTCGCTGCGCAAGGCGACCGAGGTAGCGGTGATCCTCGATGTGGTCGGCGCCTCGCCGAGCGCGAAGGACGCGGCAAGCCTTGCCGCGGGCATTCTCCTGCGCAGCTATTCCTTCGACAAGTACAAGACCAGGAAGGACAAGGACGACGGCAAGGCAGAGCCGAAGAAGCCGGTCAAGGTGACCATCCACACCGCCGATCCGGCCGCTGCGAAGAAGGCCTTCGCCGATGCCGAGGCGGTGATCGACGGCGTCCTTCTGGCGCGCGACCTCGTCAACGAACCGGCAAACGTGCTTGGGCCGGTCGAGTTCGCTGCCCGCGCCAAGGAACTCGAGGGGTTAGGCGTCAAGGTAGAGATATTGGCTGAGAAGGAAATGAAGAAGCTCGGCAT
>NZ_RZRP01000034.1:0-17435 GCF_003997795.1 Mesorhizobium sp. M7A.F.Ca.US.005.03.2.1
GCTGTTAGGCGCTGCGCAGCCGGACCTCGCCATACATGCCGTATTCGATGCCGCCTTCGTCGACCCGGATCGCATCGCCGACATTGCGCCGCGCGGCCGGTTCCTTCACGCGGTCGCGGCCGAAGCCCTGATCGAGCCGCACCGTGCGGGCCGCCCCGGCGCGCCAAAGATGTTCTTCGAAAGCGTTGCCGTCTCGGACCGGCTGTTTGTGGAAACCATGTGCCGGGCGCTGCATCTCAGGAATTTTCGCAACATCGGCGTCGACGGGCTCGACCTGTTCTTCAACTACAATCCGTTGATCAACGACCATGCCGGGCGGGCACTGGCCGAGATTCGCCTGATGACCAGGCATCTCGGCGAGTTCGGCCTGGCGCCGGCCATGCTGGTCTGCGAAATCACCGAACAGGCGGCGGACGACGCGCTTCTCGCGCGGCTGGTGCGCGAAATGCGGCGCGACGGCATCCGCATCGCCATCGACGATTTCGGCACCGGGCACTCGACCGAGGAGCGGGTGAGCCTGCTCAAGCCCGACATCGTCAAGATCGACGGCACCTGGTTCGCGGAGTTCTGTCGCCACGCTGCCGCTGAACGGTTCTTCCGCCCGCTGGTTTCCAGCTTGCATGACCGCGGCGCCAAGGTGCTGGTCGAAGGCATCGAGCAGCCCACCCATCTGCGCGTCGCGCTCGAGGGCGGCGTCGACCTGCTGCAGGGTTTTCTCCTCGCCCGCCCAGCCTTGGCGGGGACCGTTTTCGAGGAAGAGCCACTGAACATCGACACGCTGCTGGGTACCGGCGGCAATGTCGTCCCGCTGTTCGGCTAGGGGCGCCACTATTCACACATCAGCGGCGCTGATCGTCGCGACAAAACAAATCATTGGTTGAGTCCGCCGCCGCTGCGATAATCGCGCGGAGAGAGTGCTCGGGGGAACAGCCATGATACTTTACGGCATGATCGACAGCGGCAATTGTTACAAGCCGCGCCTGCTGATGGCGAAGCTTGGCCTGGCCTTCACCAACGTCGAGGTGAGTTCGCACACAGGCGACACACGCAAAGCCGACTTTGTCGCCAAGAACCCGAACGCCATGGTGCCGCTGCTCGAGTTCGACGATGGCCGGCGGCTGGCCGAATCCAACGCCATCCTGCTCTATCTCGCCGAAGGCACACGCTTCCTGCCGGCGGACAGGTATGAGCGTGGGCTCGCGTATCAATGGCTTTTCTTCGAACAATACAGCCACGAGCCCTACATAGCCGTGCGCAAGGCGCTGCTGACCTTTCCCGAACGTGCTGGGGATGCGACCCCGGAGCGGCTGGCGGTGACGCTGGAGCGCGGCAACAAGGCGCTCAGCGTGATGAACAGGCATCTGGAAAACAATGCCTTCTTCGCCGGCAGCGCGCTCAGCGTCGCCGACATCGCGCTCTATGCCTATACGCATACGGCGGAGCAGGGCGGTTTCCAGCTCGACGCCTATCCGGCGGTGTCGGCATGGCTTGGCCGCGTGGAAGCGGATCCGGGGCATGTGCCGATCGAGTGGGTGGGGTAGCCTTCTCCTCCTGAAGGAGGGGCTATTTCAACAAATGGTCGTAGTCGGCGTGGGTGCCGACCCAGAACCAGATCACATCTTCATTGTTGCGTATGGCAACAGCCCGATAGTTTTCGTCAACTCGCGCCGACCAATAGCGACCGACCTGTTTGAAATGCAGTGAGGGATGAAAAGGATCGAACGCAGTCGGGCAAAACGCCTGTCCGCCTTTGCTCTGATTGACGATGGCAGTTTTTCATAAGCCTCCCAGAACGATGGAGAGGCGACGTGGTTCACAGAGGCCGCGTCCGACCAGCGCGATGGTCAGCCGGCGCCTGTTCGGCAAGCCTGTCCAAACGGCCCGCCTTCGCGTCGGCTTCCATCTGCCGGTCCCACATATCCGCCTGGAGCGCCTCGAACCAGGCGGCAAACGCCTTCAGTTCCTCGGGGCTCAGTTCGGCGACGGATTTTTCGATCTGCTCAAGTTTGGTCATGGCCGAATGGTACCACTACTGGGCTAAAAGTACCACAAGTTGGAACCATAGTGCAGGCTGCGCCACCTAACCCAGACAGCAAAAAAGGCGGGATAAATCCCGCCTTCCCATGCTTGGTAGCCTGATCGGGAGCGTCCGGTCCGGGCTGGCAGCTATCTGCTGATCCAGCTTGTCGGGTCTTTCCGCTCCAGCGCGCTTCTCGCGCGACTGTCAGTACATCCGTGACTTGCCGCGCGCCCCGAACTCTCGCCCGGCGCGCGCTATCGCAAAATCAGGCTGCCTTGCTCAGAGATCCAGCGGACGACTTGCCAGTGCGGCGGTCCTGCTCGATCTCGAAGTTGATCTTCTGGCCTTCGACCAGGGTCGACAGTCCAGCACGCTCGACAGCGGAGATGTGGACGAATACGTCCGCGCCGCCCGCGTCAGGCTGAATGAAGCCGAAGCCCTTGGTGGCGTTGAACCACTTGACCGTTCCAGTTGCCATTTAGATAGTCCTTCACATTTGCTTTAGATTGACCGGACCGAGGTCCAGCCGGTGTGCATCGAGATTTTGGAGATAGACGTCAGCAAACGCGATTATCGCGAGGCCCGGATCGATCGGCCGAAATATCAATGGAAGGCATATAGGCTGCTTTCGCACAAAAAACAAGACTGTGTGAGAAAGCCGTGATCAGGGCGCTGCCCAATGGCCGCCCCAATCGCGTGAGAGCGTCACGACGGATCGCGACGTCCCTGGGCGGCGGATCAGGGAGAGGACCATGAAAACCATTCTGCTTGCCGCCTGCCTGACGCTTGTCGCCGCTCAGGCTCAGGCGATCTCGCGCTACGACCCGACGCGTATGAGCTGCGGCAAGGTTCAGGCGACGATCGCCCGGCAGGGGGCGGTCATCCTGCGCTACCAGTCGAAGCGAGTGCCGGGACTGCCGCTCTACGACCGCTATGTGCAGAGCCAGCGATTCTGCAGCATGGGCGAGGTGAGGACACGAGCCTACGTGCCGAGCGCCGACACAAAGTCCTGCCCGGTCTACAACTGCAAGCGGCCGGACAACGACCGGCATTTCCGCCGGCGGTTCTTCCATAACAACTAGCGCTTGTCGACCGGCAGCCATTGCTCTCAATCCCGGATATGTTCCGTGAGCATGGACACGAATTGCGTCACCTTTTGCGGGCGAAAGCGCGCCGCCGGATAGACCACGTGAATGCCGCCGGAGGGCAGCGCCCAGTCGGGGAGCACGTGGACGAGGCGGCCTTGCGATAGATAGTCGACGACCAGATAGTCCGGCAGAACTGCCAGTCCGCCGCCGGCGAGCGTCGCTTCCAGTACGGCGGGCGTCGAGTTGATGGAGAACGCCTCGCGCAGGGTGATGGTGCGCGGCTCGGAATCGCCTCGGGTGAAGTTCCAGGTGAACGGCTTGCGAAGCACGGCATTGGCAACGAGCGGCAAGGAAGAAAGATCTTCCGGCTTGTTCACCCTGATCCCGGCCGCGAAATCCCGCGACGCGACCAGGATTTGCCGGAAGGTGCCGATGCGTCGCGCCTGCTGGCTGGAGTCATCCAGCCAGCCAACCCGGATGGACAGGTCGATCTTGTTGCCGATCAAGTCAATTATGGCATCGGAAATGACCAGTTCGACGCCGCAGGCCGGAAATCTCTGGCGAAAGCGGGCGGCGATCGGGGCCAGCACGATCGCGCCATAGTCATTGGACGCGGAAACACGCAGCACACCGGCCACCTCGGCGTTGGCCTCGCCAACCTCGGCGACCGCTTCTTCGACATCCCGCAGGATCAGAACGCAGCGTGCATGCAGAAGACGGCCTGCTTCCGTCGGCTCGACCCTTCGCGTCGTGCGCACGAGAAGCGTGGTCCGCAGCTCAGCCTCGAGGCGAGCGACTTGTTGGCTGACGACTGTTTTCGTGATGCCAAGCCGCTCGGCCGCGCGGGTAAAGGAACCTGCGTCGACCACGGTGGCAAAATAGGCGAGGCGATTGAGGTTTATCGATTCCACCACGAAGGCTCATTGTAAGCTTTCAACATACAGTTTGTATTATTACGGCCAATTTATTGATTAATCCAGAGGGCTTACCGTGCCGTCTACCGTCCGCCCTGCGGGCCCGTAGCCGCACCCGATCCCCTTTCATTCAACGGAGATATTCCATGTTCACGAGGAGACAGATCATGAAGACCTCATTGGCCCTCGGCGCAACCGCCGTTTTCGCGCCCATCGACAGCGGCCAGGCCGCCGGCGCCAAGCTTGGCTGGAAACACTTCCCGGCGGGTCCAAACGGTTTCTTCCGTGCGCCGGTGCTACTGTCGGGGCCGAGCGAAGCCCTGTTGATCGACGGCGGCTTCACCTATCCGGACGGCAAGGCGCTCGCCGATGCCCTCAAGGCCACCGGCAAGAAGCTGACCACCATCTATGTCACTCAGTCCGATCCCGATTACTACTTCGGCCTGAAGCCGGTGAGGGACGCCTTCCCGGAGGCAAAAGTCATCGCTGCCTCCGCCACGCTGGAAGCCATCAAGGGCAATGTGGAGAAGAAGCTCGCCGTCTGGGGTCCGCAACTGAAGGAAAATGGCCCGCAGGCGCTTTCCGACATCGTCCTCCCCGAGGCATTCGACGGCGCAACGCTGACGGTCGATGGCGAGACTGTAGAGATCGTCAATGCGGAAGAAGGATTGGCCAACCGCCGCTATCTGTTCGTGCCGTCGCTCAATGCCGTTTTCGGCGGGGTGATGATCTTCTCGGGCGTTCACGTCTGGACCGCCGGCACGCAGACCAGGGAAAGCCGTGCCGCCTGGATCAAGACGCTGGACGCGATTGCCGCCCGCAGGCCCGCTGTCGTGGTGCCCGGCCACATGGCCCCCGATGCCGCGATCGGTCCTTCGGCGGTGGAGTTCACCAAGTCCTATCTCCTCACCTTCGAGGAAGAACTGGACAAGGCGGCAGACAGCGCCGCGTTGAAGGCCGCCATGGAGACCCGCTTCCCCGGCCTCGGTATGGGCGTCGCCCTCGATGTCGGATCCAAGGTCGCCAAGGGCGAGATGAAGTGGGGCTGACATGGCGACGAACCTCGATTTGATCCGTGGAACCTACGAGGGAACTTCCGAGGAGAACGGCCGCAATCTGCTGGCCGTTCTTTCCGCCGACATCGAATGGACCGAGGCGGAAGGATTCCCCTATGCCGGCACCTATGTCGGCATCGAGGCCCTGATGCAGGGGGTCTTCAAGCGGCTCGGCTCGGAGTGGATCGGATACCACGCCGACGTGCACAGCTTCATTGCCGATGGCGACCGGGTGGCGGCCTTCGGCGTGTATTCCGGTACATATAAGGCGACGGGAAAATCCATGACGGCCCCCTTCGCTCATCTCTACGAACTGCGGGACGGCAAGATCATCCGCATGCGGCAGTATGTCGATACGGTGCTCGTTGCGCGCGCATTGGCCTGACACCGAAGCAACCGAGGGAGACATCCGTGCTGCAACTTAAATCCTTCGCGGCGGCCGCTTTCGCGGTCGCGGCGCTCACCGCCGCGGCGCATGCGGGAAACACCAAGCCGGTCAAGCAGGTGCTGCAACAGCATGAATTGACTCAAAAAAACAGGACGCTTGTCCTGAAAGCCTATCAGGCGCTGTTCGGCGACCATGACCTTGCCGCGCTGGACCGCTATTGGGCCGAGGCTTACATTCAGCATAACCCGACGATGACGGATGGCCGAGACTCGGTCAAAAAGCTTCTCGAAAGCATGGGTGTCGCCAATTGGCCAAAACAAAAAGTCGACTTCAAGCGGGTGATCGCCGAAGGCGACCTCGTCATGGACCCAGGTCGTTCAACCGAGGGCAGGTAACATGCCGGAGACCGTCATCGTGGACATTTTTCGCGTTGAAAACGGCAAGATCGCCGAGCATTGGGACGTGATGCAGCCGGTGCCCGCCAACCCGGTCAATAAGCGACCGATGTACTGATCCAGGCCTTCTGCCAGCGCCGGCCGCCGCTCAAAACCCGAACGATACCTGCGCCGGCGGCGGCGGGCCGACGCGCACGCCTTCCATGGCCAGCATCTTCTCCTTGGTGACCGAGCCGCCCGGCGCCGAGAAGCCGCCGATCTTGCCGCCGGCGGCAAGGATGCGATGGCAAGGGATGACCAGCGGCACCGGATTGGCTCCAAGGGCGGCCCCGGTTTCGCGGGCGAGCCCGGCATGGCCGGCGGTCTTGGCCAGCTCACCATAGGTGGTGGTTTCGCCGAAGGAGAGTTTTCGCGCCGCGTCGTAAATGGCGAGGCGGAAATCGTCGACGCCGTCGAGATCGACCGGTACGGCGGAGAAATCGACATCCTCGCCCGCCGCATAGGCCTTGATCGCTGCGATCAGCTCGACCACCCATGGCGGCTGCGCCGTGGAAGCGGAAACGCCACCGTGACGCAGCAGGCGCCGTTCCACCGCTTCGCGGCTGCGTTCGGGCAGGCAGAGCCGGATCAGGCCCTTTTCGCTCCAGGCAATGCCCATGAAACCGATCACTGTTTCTAACACTGCGTGGCCGGCCGTGATCGAAGCTGTCGTGACCATGATGCGTTCCTTCCCGCAAAGTGGCGAAATCCGGGATTCGTCCCAGTACATATCCGGAACAATATGGCATCGCCGCCCGCGTCTCGCCACCCGAAAACCACCTGATCGCCCCGATTGCCCGGCCTGAATCGCTGGTGTAAGGGATTTCTTAACAACCCGACAAACCGGACCCGAGCGCGGCTTGCCAGCAAAACTCAACCTTATCGCGATCGGCGTGATCCTGGCCGCCGCCGGCATCAGCGGCTGCACGTCGACCTCGCAGATGAAGTCCGCGCCTGCTCTCACCGAAACAGCGACCGCCGCCGGCGCTGATGCCGGCTTCACCGTGCCTCTGCCGGAGACGGTTTCGGTGCTGCCGGAATCATCGGGGATCGCCCCCGTTCAGACGGCCGAGCTGCCGCCCGATTCCGCCGCACAGCCGGCTGCGGCGACCGCCGCTTTTGCCGGATCGACACCGGCGGCACCAGCCGTGCCCGCGGTGATGACCGCCAATGCCTGGCAGGCGCCGCCGCCGGCAAATGCGAACGAACCGGTCAAGGCGGCCGAGACTTATACGACCGCGGGGCTGATCGTGCCGGCAACCGCCAAGGGCGACCGCATGCCCGGCGTCCAGCAGGTCGCCTATGTCGTGCCGCAGAACCCGGCGGCCCTGGTCCAGTTTCCGGCAGGGCCCGTGCAAGAAGAACACGCGACGGGCGTGCGTGGCGATGTCGAGCGGCTGATCGAGAAATATGCGGCGATCTACCAGGTGCCGGTGGACCTGGTGCGCCATGTCGTCAACCGCGAGAGCACCTTCAACCCGAAAGCCTACAACAACGGCCATTGGGGACTGATGCAGATCAAGCACGCGACGGCACGCGGCATGGGCTATGACGGACCGGCCAAGGGCCTGTTCGACGCCGAAACCAATCTAAAATACGCGGTCAAATATCTGCGCGGCGCCTGGCTGGTGGCCGGCGGCAACGCCAAGAAGGCCGACTGGCTCTATCAGACCGGCTACTATTACGACGCCAAGCGCAAGGGCCTGCTCGAGGCGACCGGCCTTGGCCGCGACCGCCAGCGCCGTCGCCTGCAACCCGACGCCTGAGCGCGATGCCAGAACCGCGCCCGCCGGCCCTGAACGACATCCGGCTGCGCAAGATCCTCGACGAGACGCTGGTTCCGCCGCACTGGCCCGACGGCTTTGTCATGCGCAGTTTCGAGCCTGGTGACGCGCCCGCCCTGCATGCGCTTTTGACGGAAGTGTTCGATGACGGCGCCGATGGTCCGTTCGACGAGTGGTGGCCGCGTATCGCGGACGATCCCGAATTCGACCCGGCGCTGTGCTTCCTCGTCATCGACGCCAAGGGCCGGCTGGCGGCGGCGGCGCTGTGCTGGACCCGCGCCTTCGTCAAGGATCTTGCCGTTCATCCCGAGGCGCGCGGCAAGGGTGTTGCCGAAGCGCTGATGTGGCACGCCTTCGCCGTTTTTCGCGAACGCGGCGCCGACCATGTCGACCTCAAGACCAACACGGTCGAGAATCCCGCCGCCGTCCGGCTCTATGAGCGGCTGGGTATGATGCCTGTCGCCTGGGAAGGCTAGGGTGCTGATATTCAGGTGATGCCGGCCCGCAAATGATGGCTTCCTGCGCTTCCGGTGCTCACGTACCCAAAAGTACGCTCCGCTCCGGTTCTCGGAAACCACCATTTTCGACTCGGCCTGACCTGAATCTCAACACCCCCTGATGGGTGTCGCCTCACGCAGGAACGGCGCGATTTGGGAACCCAAAGCGCCGCTTCGCATTCAATGGGAGGTGAGGGCCTGACAAGCTGCCGGCGCGTGGGAGGATTTTCCGTGGCCGGCCGCGGAGGGACGTCCATCACCATGAAGTTTTCTCACGCATTCCTGGCGCTCGGCGTCGCCGCCATGCTGGTTGGTACGCCGGCGCGGGCCGTCGAGCTGTCGATGGTGTCGGGCGATACCGGCGACGGCATCAAGGTGCTGCGCGAGATCCTCGACCGTTACGAGAAAGACAGCGGCAACAAGGTCAACATCGTCGTCATGCCGACGTCCGGGACCGACCAGTTCGGCCAGTACCGGCTGTGGCTTGCCGCCGGAAACAGCGACATCGACGTCTACCAGACGGACGTGATCTGGGCGCCGCAGCTCGCCAGCCAGTTCGTCGATTTGACCGCAGCGACCAGGGACATCGTGGCCGAGCATTTCCCGTCGATCATCCAGTCGCAGACCGTCAACGGCAAGCTGGTCGCCTTGCCGATCTTCACCGATGCGCCGGCGCTCTACTACCGCAAGGATCTCCTCGACAAATATGGCGCCAAGGTGCCGGCCACCTGGAAGGAACTGGCGGACACCGCCAGGCTGGTCATGGATAAGGAACGTGCAGCCGGCAATCGGGATATCTGGGGCTTCGTCTTTCAGGGCAACGCCTATGAGGGGCTGACCTGCAACGCGCTCGAATGGGTGATGTCGAATGGCGGCGGCCAGATCATCGAGCCGGACGGCTCCATCTCCATCAGCAATCCAAAAGCGGCGGCGGTGCTCGATATGGTCAAGGGCTGGGTTGGGACCATCGCGCCGCCCGGCGTGCTCGCCTACCAGGAAGAGGAATCGCGCGGCGTCTGGCAGACCGGCAACGCGGTGTTCATGCGCAACTGGCCCTATGCCTATGCGCTCGGCAACGGCGAGGGCTCGCCGATCAAGGGCAAGTTCGACGTGGCGCCGCTGCCGGCCGGCACCGGCGAAGGCGCCCGACCGGTCGCGACGCTGGGTGGCTGGAACCTCGCGGTCTCCAAATATTCGAAGCATCCGGATGCCGCGATCGAGCTGGTCAAGTTCATTGCCTCGCCCGCGATGCAGAAATACCGCGCGCTGAAGACGTCCAACCTGCCTACCATCCAGGCGCTGTATGACGATGCCGACATCGCCAGGCAACACCCGATTATTCCGCGCTGGAAGCAGATCTTTCTCAATGCGGTGCCGCGCCCCTCGGCCGCGACCAGGATCAAATACAACGAGGCGTCGAGCCAGTTCTGGAACGCTGTTCACAACACTCTCTCGGGCGACGGCACTGCCGCCGACAATCTGGCCGACCTCGAAGCGACGCTGACCAAGCTGAAGGGCCGAGGCTGGTGATGATACTGGGACAGCCGGCCGGCGGGACCGCAGCGAGCGGAGCGAGATGACAGGGATGAAACCGGAAACAGCCAAGGCCGCGCACGCGCCGTTGAGGGCACAGCGCGTTCGCTCGGCGTGGCTTTTCCTGGCGCCAATGCTTCTGGTGCTCGCCGCGGCG
Organism: Mesorhizobium sp. M7A.F.Ca.US.005.03.2.1; assembly: GCF_003997795.1. Taxonomy (NCBI): domain Bacteria; kingdom Pseudomonadati; phylum Pseudomonadota; class Alphaproteobacteria; order Hyphomicrobiales; family Phyllobacteriaceae; genus Mesorhizobium; species Mesorhizobium sp. M7A.F.Ca.US.005.03.2.1. The sequence goes on from NZ_RZRP01000034.1 coordinate 9,871, forward strand.
GCCGGCTGGCCGCTTGCCCGCACGGTCTATTTCAGCTTCACCGACGCCTCGCTGGCCGATCTCGACGCGCGCCAATGGGTCGGCTTCGCCAATTACTTTTCGGTACTTCACATGCCAAGCGGCCGGACCCTCTATGACGGGTTGCTGGTCGACCCTGTCTGGTGGCGTGCCGTCTGGAACACGGTGCGCTTCACCGTGATTTCGGTGACCTGTGAGACCATCCTCGGCACCATCGTTGCCCTGGTTCTCAACGCCGAATTCCCAGGCCGCGGCATCGTCAGGGCGGCGATCCTGATCCCCTGGGCGATCCCGACGATCGTCTCGGCGAAGATGTGGCAATGGATGCTCAACGACCAGTTCGGCATCATCAATGTGGTGCTGCTCAATCTTGGCCTGATCAGCACCAAGATCGCCTGGACGGCCAACGCCGACACCGCGATGGCGGCGGTCCTCATCGTCGATATCTGGAAGGCGACGCCATTCATGACGCTGCTCATCCTGGCCGCGCTGCAGATGCTGCCGAGGGAGATCATCGAGGTCGCCAGGCTCGACGGCGCCAACCCCTGGCAGATCTTCTGGCGGGTGACCTTGCCGCTGATCCGCCCCGCGCTGTTGGTGGCGGTGATCTTCCGCGCGCTCGATGCGCTGCGTATCTTCGACCTGATCTATGTGCTGACCCCTAACAATGTGCACACCAAGTCGATGTCGGTGTTCGCGCGCGAGAACCTGTTCGAGTTCGACAAATTCGCCTATGGCTCCGCCGCCTCGACCCTGCTCTTCCTCATCCTCGCTCTGCTTACCATCGTCACCATCCGGATCGGCCGGATCAGCCTGGACGGGGACCGCTGAGATGTGGATCGTGAAGCGCACGGCCTTTTATCTGCTGGTCGCGGGAATCGTCTTCGTCGCGGTGTTCCCGTTCTATTACGCGATCGTCACCAGCCTGAAATCCGGGACCGACCTGTTCCGGGCTGATCTGTGGCCAACGACGATCAGTTTCGCCAATTACCGGAATGTGCTGACCGAGGGCGCCTTCGTGCGCAACCTCGCGAACTCGCTCTTCGTCTCCGGCGCAGTCGTCGCGCTGTCGCTGTTGCTCGGCGTCACATCAGCCTACGCGCTGGCGCGCATTCGATTCCGCGGCCGCTCGGCCCTGCTGTTCATCATCCTGTCGGTGTCGATGTTCCCGCAGGTGGCGCTGCTGGCCGGGCTGTTCGAACTGGTCCGCATCTTCGGCCTCTACAATTCGCTGTTCGCGCTGATCTTCTCCTACATGATCTTCACCTTGCCGTTCACCGTCTGGGTGCTCACCACCTTCGTCCGCGACCTGCCGGTCGAGGTCGAGGAGGCGGCGATCCTCGATGGCGCGACGCCGTGGATCATCGTCACCCGGGTCTTCCTGCCGCTGATGTGGCCGGCGCTGGCGACCACCGGACTGCTGGCCTTCATCGGTGCGTGGAACGAGTTCCTGTTCGCCCTGACCTTCACCTCCAACAACGCACAGCGGACCGTGCCGGTGGCGATCGCGCTGCTCTCCGGCAACTCGCAGTTCGAGATCCCCTGGGGCAACATCATGGCCGCCTCGGTGATCGTCACGGTGCCGCTGGTGGTGCTGGTGCTGATCTTCCAGCGCAAGATCGTCTCCGGCCTGACCGCCGGCGGTGTGAAGGGGTGAGGAGCGGTCGGCGTAGTGCGGACCGTTGTCAGATGTCCGGCGCGTTGCCTATCTTCTGCTTGAGATCAAGCGCCCAGGTGCGGCCTTCGTCGCCGCCCCACAGCAGCCAGGCGATGTAGCCGGCCGAAGGGTTCTGCTCATTGCCGTAGTTCCTGCCGCGCTTGTCGACCTCGTGGCGGGCGAAATAGCTGACCATGCGGCGAATGGTGGAGGGCGCGAGCTTTTCCCGGTTCTTCAGTTCGGTGGCGCGGGCGACGCCGATCTCGGTGCCGCCGCGGCCGAATTCTCCGCGCAGTCTGAGGCCCTTGGCGGCATTGTCGGCCACCACTTGCGGGCAGCGCAGATCGATCTCGTCGTCGTGCATTTCGTCCCCCGGATCACGCTGCCCGAACAGGGATTACGACATATCACCATGCGCAATAAATGTCGGAGCCGATCACCGCCAAACGTCCTTGGGTCGCAGAGCAACCGCGCCGGGACGCCGGCGCCGCGACTTGAAGGAGCCGATCATGATCACCTTTCCCAACGAATCCGCGAAATACCGCACCGCGCGCGAAAAATTGCTGAAGAAGGAAATCGAGCTGCGCCGCGCCATGGAAGAGGTCGCCGAGGCCCGGCGCGCGCTGCCGCCGGGCGGGCCGATCCGCCAGGACTATGAATTCGACGCACTGAATGCCCAGGGCAAGCCCGCGAAGACAAGGCTGTCGGAGCTGTTCGCGCCCGGCAAGGACAGCCTGATCCTCTACAACATGATGTTCCCGCGCCACCCGCAGGAGAAGCGCGATGTGGCGACCAGCGGCGGCACGGCGAAGCTCGCCCGACCGGACCAGCCATGTCCGTCCTGCACGGCATTGCTCGATCAGTTCGACGGCGCGGTCGGGCATCTCCAGGCGGCCGGCTTCAATTTCGCGGTGGTGGGCAAGACCGCGCTCGAAAACCTGGTCACGCTCGGTCGAGATCGGGGCTGGCGCAACATGCGGCTGGTGTCTTCGGCGGCCAACAGCTTCAAGCGCGACTACAATGCGGAGGCGGCCGACGGCTCACAGATCCCGCTGCTGTCGGTGTTTCACCGCGACCCCGACGGCATACGCCATTTCTGGAGTTCGGAACTGGATTTCGCACCGACGGAGCCCGGTCAGGATCCGCGTGGCCTCGGCACCTGCGAAACGCTTTGGAACCTGATGGATTTCACGCCTGAAGGCCGCCCGAACTGGAACGAGCAGCTGCAATATGGCGAGGCTTGCTGCCACTGAAAGGTAGCTCTGGTCAGCCGCCGCGGTTCGGGTAATCGAGGCGACACGCGCAGGCTTCTTCCTCATGACCTGCAACCGGAGTGCCCAAGCGACGTTGGATTGTCCGAGGGACAATTCCAACCGGAGACATGCCATGAAGACGCTTACCATTCTGACCGCAGCAGCATTGCTTGCCGGCGCGCCGGCCTTTGCCCAGTCGAACACGACCGCCACGACCACGCCGCTCGCCGCCACGACGAAGGTCGACACTTCGACCTTCATCAAGACGGTGCCGAGCGCCAATGAGTTCGAGATCGAGTCCAGCAAGCTCGCCGAGCAACAGGCAACCGACGCCGACGTCAAGGCGTTCGCCAAACAGATGATCGCCGATCACACCAAGGCCGGCGAGGAATTCAAGGCGGCGCTTGCCCAGGGCCAGACAACCTCGGCCACCGCACCGTCCGGTCCGGCCCTGCAGCCCAAGGAGCAGAAGATGCTCGATGAGCTGAAGAGCGCCAGCGGCGATCAATTCCAGGCCAAATACATCGAGATGCAGACCAACGCTCATAAGGAAGCCGTCGCGCTGTTCAGCGGCTATGCGAAATCCGGCGACGACCCGGCAATGAAGGAATTCGCCAAGAAAACCCTGCCGACGCTGCAGATGCACGAAAAACACGTGAAGGAACTGGCCGCCGCGCATCAGGGGTGAGGGCGGTTCACTATGGCGCCCCCCTCTGTCCTGCCCGGCAGGACAGAGGGGGGCGCCGTAGAGCGCTACGATGGAAGCCAGCCCGCTTGGCCAACCAACACCACAATGTGGCCCTGTGCCTTAAGGACGGCACGCCCTACCGATCAAGGCTGAGCGGCGCTCAGGTCGACCTGATCTGCTCGACCGCGGTCACCAGCAGCTCTTCCATGGCGGTGCGTATCTGGCCATCCGACTGGGCGATGCCCGCCGCGTCGAAGTCGGCGCGGACCTTGCGGAACACATCGTTGTCGCCTGCCTCTTCGAAATCCGCGTGCACGACCTCCTTGGCATACGCGTCGGCGTCAGCACCGGATTTGCCGAGCTGTTCGGCGGCCCACAGGCCGAGCAGCTTGTTGCGGCGCGCCATGGCCCTGAACTTCGTTTCCTCGTCCATCGCAAACTTCTTTTCGAAGCCTTCCTGACGGTCTCTCATGCTGCTCATGGTTCGCCTCGTTTCCGATGGGAGTCCGATCTTCAGCCCAGGGGAAGAACGGCCAGGAAAGAGAGAGTGGCGCGCATGGGTGTCATTAACAAGGCGTCATGCCGGCGATTGGGCGGGCGCTTGGCGGTCCAGTCTTTCGCTCGATATGATTTGACGTTGCCGCGCCGTGTCCTACTCTCAAGTGCCTGCGGGATGAACCGAGGAGACGAGCGATGCAGTTCAAGGCAATTCGCAGCGTCGCGCTGACGGCGGCCGTGATGCTTGCCGCCGGCACCGCGGCCTATGCCCATCACGGCTGGTCGTGGACACAGGATGGGTTTTTCGAACTCAAGGGCAAGATCACGGCCATCTATATCGGCAATCCGCACGCCACGCTGGATGTCGACGCGGAGGGTGAGGCCTGGCGGGTGGAGATGGCGCCGCCATCACGCACGATCGCCGCCGGCTTCACGGAGGAGGTGGCCAAGGTCGGCGACGAGGTGACCGCGATCGGCAACCGCTCGGTGGAGGCGAGCGAAAAGCGCATGAAAGCTGTCCGCGTCATCGTCGGCGGCAAAACCTATGATGTCTATCCCGACCGAGTGCCGCCGGCGTAAATGGCCGAGTTCCTTGCCGGCATTGAGCATCTTGCGTTGGCGCGGTGGCTGAAGGCTTCCTTCATTGCCTACCCCATAGTCAATGCGCTCCACATCATGTCGATCGGTGCGCTGCTGACCAGCGTCGTTCTCATGGACCTCAGGATCTGCGGCGCCTTCCGTTCGCTGCCGCAAGCCGCATTCGTCGCGCTGCTGCGCCGCATTGCATTAAGTGCGTTCGCGGGTGCGCTCGTCACAGGCTCGCTGCTGTTTTCGGTCAAGGCGGGCACCTATGCGGCGATGCCGGTTTTCCTCGCCAAGATGGCACTCATCCTTCTCGCCGGCGTCAATTTCCTCGCCTTCATGCGCTTTCGCCGCGCAACAGGCGGCGACGCGCCGGCAGGCGGGATCGCCCTGGCCGTGCTCTCGATGCTGTTGTGGACTTCCGTGCTTTTCGCAGGACGGTTCATTGGTTTTCTTTAGCGCCGCATCTTCCTTCTCCCCCTGTGGGAGAAGGTGGCCTCGCGAAGCGAGGTCGGATGAGGGGTGTTCCAGGGAACGCCGCCGCCTCATTCCGCTGGAACACCCCTCAACCGTCCCGGCGCTAACGCGCCGATCCACCTTCTCCCACAAGGGGAGAAGGGAAGAACGGCGCTGGCGTTCCGCCAGTGCGGGGATAAGCTCCCTGCAAACAAGGGAGATTTGCCATGAAGAAAGAAATCATCGAAGTGCCGGTCATGTCGGACAAGGTGCGGGCGCTCGGCCTGCCCTGTTCGACGGCGGTCAAGGCCAACGGCTTCGTGTTCATCTCGGCGACGCCGCCGGTGGACATGGTGACCGGCGAGATGGTGCGCGGCGACATCGAGGTGCAGACCGAGGCGTCGCTGAAGGCGCTGAAGCATTGCCTGGAAGCGGCCGGCACCTCGCTCGACAATGTGGTGATGGTGCGCATCTACGCCGTCAATTCCGGCTTCTACAACGCCATCAACCGGGTTTATGCGAGGTACTTTAGCGTCAACCCGCCGGCGCGCAGTTTTGTGCCTGTGGCGTCTTGGCCGATGGAGTTTGATATCGAGATCGAGTGTGTGGCTGTGGCTTGAGGGGCTTCACCAATACGGCGTGGGCGATTCGCCAAGAAGATGCTGCAGGCACTCAATATGTACAAAAAACAGATGAAGGAGCTGCCGGTGTCGGGCGCAGCGATAGAGTGGCCGGAGGATTGCATGTAATGCCAGTCAGTTTATAATATTTCGAATAGGGCAGGAGGGGAAAGTGGCAGAAAAAGAAACTGGTTCAAACGCAGCCGTGGCCGCTGTGAAAGACGAAAAGAAGGCAGTACCCAATCGAGAGATACCCGGAAACATGCCATACACGTCTAGTGTTGGCGTGTTTAAAAGGGCGATTCAGAAAATACCTGTCAGCGAGAGACCGCCAAAATTTAATAGAGACTTCCTGAACACTGTATTTGAGATAACTGGTGGAAGTTCAATACCAGTTATACCTATTTTGAAAAGGGTTGGATTCTTAACTAGTGATGGCACACCTACCAACTACTACTCTGAATTTCAAACTGACGGAGGCAGGGCTTCAGCTGCACTCCACGCGTTGAAGACGGGCTTTTCCGAAATTTTTAAACGGAATCAGTACGCGCACAAGGCCGATCGCGACAAGATTATCGACGCAATCGTCAGCATCACTGGGCTAAATCGTGCGGACAAAGTTGTTGGCTATATTTACGGTACTTTCAGTGCGTTCCAAGAGTATGCGCAAGGAGCTGATGAGAATAAGGCTGCTGCCGTAAACGCCCCCGCGAACTCAGATTCGATGAGTTCTACACCGGATCGCATTAGCGCCCCTCAGCTAAGCCTTAACGGTATCTCATATCAGATTAATTTGGTTCTACCTGCGACTACAAACATAGAAATATACAACACAATATTTCGAAGCATCAGGGAAAACCTGATAAAATGATAGACCTTCATAAATTGGAGCTATACATTCTGAAATGCGCTGTAATCCAGGCGGAAGTGGAGAAATTTGATCAGGCTGACGGCTCTCCCTTAGGCATGAATCGTACGGATGCTGCTGCGGTTTACGACGAGCACCTGGCGCAATTTTCTAGGGAGAGCCGTTCTCGTGCTTCGAAGATGGCATCATACTATGAATTATTCTATCTCGTAGAGAACGAGATTAGAAGAATAATCCAAGAGACATTAGAGGAATCTTATGGCCGATCCTGGTGGGATACTTGTGTCGATCAGGTGATTAAAGACGAGGTTGATAAGAATCGTAAAAGAGAACTGGAGCTGGCTCTCTCGATCCGCTCCGAGCGGGAAATAGACTATACTACTTTTGGACAGCTTGGGGACATAATAAGAAAAAACTGGGCGAATTTCGCCGGCATCATGAGTAACCAACCAGCCCTATCAAGGGTACTGCATCAGCTTAACGTGTTACGTGGTACGATCGCCCATTGTGGTTTTTTGGCCGAAGACGAAGTCGACCGTCTTCATCTTACTATCAAAGACTGGTTTCGGGTGATGGCAGGCCCACGCTAGCTCCTCACGCAAAATACTCCTGCAGCGGCCGCACTTCCAAACTCCCCGCCTTCAGCGCCGCAATAGCCTCCGCCACCGCGGCCGCTCCCGACAGCGTCGTATAATACGGCACCTTCTGCATCAGCGTGGCACGGCGGAGCGACTTGGAGTCCGACACCGCCTTCTGGCCATCCGTGGTGTTGAAGACGATCTGGACCTGGCGGTTGCGGATGGCGTCTTCGATGTGGGGGCGGCCTTCCAGGACCTTGTTGATTTTTTGGGCGTCGACGCCGTTTTCGGCGAGGAAGCGGGCGGTGCCTGAGGTCGCCAGCACCTTGAAGCCGAGGCCGGCGAGG
>NZ_RZRP01000350.1:0-6253 GCF_003997795.1 Mesorhizobium sp. M7A.F.Ca.US.005.03.2.1
GCTATAGGCTGACCAGACGGGCTGGCCAGTTCTGAGGTCGAGTTTGCGGGACATCGCATTCTCCGGCGGCGCGCCTTAACGCCCCGGAGCTTGTGTTGTTCCGGAGTTAGAGCGGCGAGCCGCTCTAACTCCGGTTGACGAAATTCCCAAGGGAAAGCGCTATCGCTTTTCCCGGGAAAACCGTTTCACACTTTTCCTGGAATTTCTCCTAGACCCAGCCAGACAGTTCGCGCCGCACCATCGCCTCGATCACCGCCATCCCCTCCGCGCTGTCGTTGAGGCAAGGGATATGGGCGAAATTCTTGCCGCCGGCATGGTGGAAGGTTTCGGCCGCCTCGCGGCCGATCTCATCCAGCGTCTCGATGCAGTCGACGGAAAAGCCGGGATTGACGACGGCGATCGACTTGACGCCGTCCTGTGCGAGTTTCTCCACCGTCTTGTCGGTATAGGGTTGCAGCCATTCCTGCGCGCCGAAGCGCGACTGGAAGGTGATGATCAGTTTCTTGTCATCCCAGCCGAGCCGTTCGCGCAACAGCCGCGTCGTCTTCTGGCAGTGGCAATGATAGGGATCGCCCTTCTCGAAATAGGGTTTTGGAATGCCGTGATAGGAGGTGATGACCACCTCCGGCTCGAAATCCAGCGTCGCCAGATGCCGTTCGATCGAACGCGCCAGCGCCTCGATATAGACCGGCTCGTCATAGTAGGGCGGCACGCTGCGGACGGCCGGCGCGCGGCGCATCTTCATCAGCGCGCGAAACAGCTGGTCGTTGGCTGTTGCCGTGGTCGTCGCCGAATATTGCGGATAGAGCGGAAACGAAAGAATGCGATCGCAGCCCTGGTCGGCCAGACGCTGGGCAATGCTTGCAGTCGAAGGATTGCCGTAGCGCATCGCCCAGTCGACGACGACATCAGGCAGGTCGCGCAGCGCTTCGGCCAGCTTTTCGGCCTGGGCACGGGTGTAGGTGCGCAGCGGCGACTCGTTCTTTTCCCGGTTCCAGATCCGGGCGTAATTGGCGCCGGACTTCTTGGGGCGCGTGGTGAGCACAAGTCCATAGAGGATCGGATACCAGATCGCCCTGTTGAGCTCGATGACGCGCGGATCGGACAGGAATTCACGCAGATACCGCCACATCGGCTTGAAATCGGTGCCATCGGGCGTGCCCAGATTGACCAGCATGACGCCGATCTTGCCCGCCTTGACCGGCGGATGCCCAGCGGGCAACGGGCCGAGCGCTTTTGCGACCTTGGGATCGGCAGGGGTGGGAAGCGTCATAAGGGTTCTCCGGGAGACGCGAACCTAACCATCTTGCGCGCGCATTCAATGCAGCGTCTGGCCGCACCTTAAAGCGGATTGTCCGAATGGATTCAGACGGCCCGCTTTAAGTCTTTGTTTTTATGCATGTCGTTCTCCCAAAACCGAGGTCACTTTTGAGCGACATGCATTAGCCCGAAAACAGGACGCCCGTCCGGTTTTCGGACGGGCGGTGTCATTCAGGCATATAAGCGAGCTATTTCGGCGGGATGGTCAGGGTTGCGCCGACAGGAAGCCGGCGGGGTTCGTAGCCCTTGTTGGCGCCCGAAATGACCTTCCACCTGGCGCCGTCGCCATAGGCTTTCTTGGCCAGATCCCAATAGGTGTCGCCGGCAACGATGACATGGCTGGCTTCCGCTGGCGCGGCCTCAGCAGGCTTTGCCGGCTCGGCCGGTGCCGGCGCGGCTGGTTGCGCTGGCGGGGGGGGTGCTCCCTCCGTCGATATGGCCGGTGGTGTGTTGGCGATATCGCCCGAGTTGGCCGGCAATTCAGGCATTGCCGGTGCCGCTTCGGCAGGCTTGGCGGCTTCAGCCGGTGCGGGCGCCGGGGTGGCCGGGGCTGCTTCGGCTGGCTTGGCCGGATCGCTTGCCGGGGCCGCAGGCGCCGCGGCGACGGTCGCGGCTATTTCGGTGATGCGGCCGTCGAGCTTCGGCGTGTAGGGCCGGTGGGCGCCGAGATAGTCGGCAACCACCTGTTCGAGGCCGGGGCCGTAGTCGTAGGCATTCCTGGCCTTGTCGGCAAAGACCTTGTAGCCGTCGCCGCCCTGGCGAACATAGTTGTTGGTGGCGACCAGATAGTCCTTCTCCGGCTTGATCGGCGTCCAGGCACCGCCTTCCATGACCTCCACCGATTTGACCCGGCCGGCATTGGGCGCAACGGATTTGTCGAAGGAATATTTCAGGCCGGCGACCTGGGGGAAGCGCCCGGCGCCGTCCTCGACCTGACTGAGACCGCCCTCGAGGCCGGCCACCAGATCCTTGCCCGAAATCTGGAAGGTCGCCAGCGTGTTCTGGAAGGGCAGCACGGTCAGCACCTCGCCCATGGTGACGGTGCCCTTGTCGATCGAGGCGCGCAGGCCGCCGCCATTGGAGATGACGATCTCGACGCCCTGTCCCTTGACGCGGTCGAGGATGGCGTCGGAGACGAGATTGCCCATCGCGCATTCGCGGGTGCGGCAGCTCTCGCGACTGCCGTCGATGACGTCGGTGGTTTCGGCCACTTCCTTGTTCTTCAACGCCTCGATCGGCGCCCCAAGCTCCTTGATGCGGGCGAGCACGGCCGGGTCGGGGGTGATCGACTTGTCGAGATAGATCGGGTCGCCGCTGGCCGATTTGACGACGCCATTGTCGTCGAACACCACCTTGAACTCGCCGAGATATTTCGAATAGGAGGCCGCCTGCACCACCGGCACCTTGTAGCCGTCCGGATTGTCGACCATCGTCGGGTAGGGGCCTTCCGCCTTCGGGTCGGTGTTCGACAGCAGGGAATGGCTATGGCCGCCGACGACGACATCGATGCCCGGGATCTTGGCGATGACGTCACGTTCGCGCCTGTAGCCGATATGGGTCACGGCGATGATCTTGTTGACGCCTTCGCCCTTGAGCTTCTCGACTTCGGCAGTGATCGACTTGACGTCGTCCTCGATGGCGACGTTGGGACCCGGCGAAGCGAGGTCCGGCGTGTCGTTGGTGATCGCGCCGATGATGCCGATCTTCTGGCCGCCGACCTCGACGACAACAGATGGCTTGACGCGGTCGCCGAGCTTGGATTGCGCGTTGGCCTTCACATTGGCGCCGAGCACGGGGAACTTGATCATGTCGAGGAACGGCGCCAAGGCGGCCTCGCCGTCGTCGAATTCATGGTTGCCGAGGGCCATGGCATCGAACTTCATGTCGTTGAGGAATTCGCCTTCGACCTTGCCCTTATAGGTCGTGTAGAACAGCGAGCCCTGGAAATTGTCGCCGGCGCTGAGCAGCAGCACGTTCTGGCCTTCCAGCTTCTTGCGTTCCTGGGCAATCGCGGTGATCAGCCGGCCCGCGCCGCCGATGCACTCGCCCTTGGTCTCCTCGTCCGCCGAGCAGGTCGATTCATATTTGTTGTTGCCTTCGATGCGGCTGTGCCAGTCGTTGATATGCAGGATGTTCAGCGTGTAGTCGGCAAAGGACGCGCCGGCCGACAGACCGAGGGCTGAGGCTGACAGGGCTGCAATGGCGGCAAGCTTCTTCATCTTCGTCTCCCGGAAAGCTGATCAGAGGCCATTAGCGCTCTTGCTTGACTGGAACATAACAGCCGGCGCTTTGGCCATGTTCCCATCGCGTTCCGGATGACGCAAGCGGAATCCGGGACCCTTTGCCGGCACAAAAAAGGACGGCGGCCAACCAGCCGCCGTCCTTGGAAAACGAATGGTCGTGGGTTCAGACGCGCCTTGTCAGCACGAAATTCTGACCGCTGGAGCTCGTGCAGTTGAGCTGGCTTGTCGACACCATCAGGCAGTTGAAGCTGACCGCGGTCTGGCGGATCAGCGAGGTGCCGTTGATCTGCACCGATGTGGCGCCGGTCATCGTGTAGCTGCCGTCGGCAAGCTTCTGGCCGGTGTCGGTGGCTACCGTCGTGAAGGTGCCGCCGGTGAAGGTCGACAGGCCGGTGCCCTTGGCGTCTATCCACGAGCCCTCGACGCCTTTCGGCGCCGCTGCCATCGGCGGTTGATCGGGGCCGCTGGTCGCACAGGCGGCGAGCATCGCCGCAATGGCACCCGCCACGCTCATCGAAAGAATTTTGCGCGCAATGATCATGTGAAAATCCTCTCCTCTCGCATCGGCCCAAAAATCGGAAATCGATTTTCGACAAGCACGAGGCGTGCATCCAAGTTTCCAGAGCGACGTGCGTCCAGATGAATACGTATCGCTATGGTCCGCATCCCTTCAATCGCCCGATTTCCGGGCGATTGCAAGGCAGTGAGGCAGGTGGGCGGTGCTGCTATCGCACAAGGATGTTGCGGAACTGCCACGGGTCGTTCCGGTCGAGGTCTTCCGGGAACAGGCCGGGACGGTTATCGAGCGGCGTCCAGTCGGTGTAGTAGCCCTTGACCGGTCCGAGATACTGGGACTGCACTTCCAGGCACCGCCTGTAGTCCATCTCGTCGGCTTCGACGATGCCGGCCTCGGGATTCTCCAGCGCCCAGACCATGCCCGAGAGCACCGCCGAGGTGACCTGCATGCCGGTGGCGTTCTGGTAGGGGGCCAGCTTGCGCGCCTCGGCGAGCGACAGCTGCGAGCCGTACCAGTAGGCATTCTTGTCGTGGCCGTAGAGCAGCACGCCGAGTTCGTCGACGCCGTCGATCAACTCGTTCTCGTCGAGCACATGATGCACCGGCTGAGGCTTGCCGGCGGCGCCGAACATCTCGTCAAGCGACAGCATCGCGTCGTTGCAGGGATGATAGGCATAGTGGCAGGTCGGGCGGTAATGCACCTTGCCCTTCTTCGAACGCACGGTGAAGAAATCGGCGATAGAGATCGCCTCGTTATGGGTCACCAGCAGGCCGTATTGCGCGCCGGGCGTCGGGCACCACGAGCGCACGCGCGTGTTGGCGCCCGGCTGCTCCAGGTAGATGGCTGCCTTCGAGCCGTGCTTGTGCTTCTTGGCGTTCTTCGGCATCCATGTCTCGTGTGTGCCCCAGCCAAGTTCCGCGGGCTGCAGGCCCTCGGAGATGAAGCCTTCGACCGACCATGTGTTCCAGAACACATCCATCGGTTTCGGCTTCTTGGTGCGCTGGGTGTCGCGTTCGGCGATGTGGATGCCCTTGACGCCGGCCTTCTTCATCAGCTTGGCCCAGCCCTCGCGGTCGTCCTGCGCGGGCTCCGAGAACTCCAGGCCAAGATCGGTGGCGAGATTGACCAACGCCTGCTTGACGAACCACGAGACCATGCCTGGATTGGCGCCGCAGGTGGAGACCGCTGTGGCGCCGCCGGGCTTGTCGTGCTTTTCCTTGAGCAGCGACTCGCGCAGCGCGTAATTGGTGCGGCTGGCGTTGTCGGCCTTGGCGTCGAAATAGAAGCCGAGCCACGGCTCGACGACGGTGTCGATGTAGAGCACGCCGAGCTTGCGGCAGAGCCGCATCAGGTCCACCGAGCCGGTATCGACCGACAGGTTGATGCAAAAGCCCTGGCCGCCGCCATTGGTCAGAAGCGGGGTCAGGAGCTTCTTGTAGTTCTTCTCGGTCACCGCTTCCTGGACGAAGGTGATGCCGCGCTCGTCGAGCAGCTTGCGGTCGGTGTCGCGCGGATCGATAACCGTCATGCGCGACTTGTCGAACTTGAAATGGCGTTCGATCAGCGGCAGCGTTCCCCGGCCGATCGAGCCGAAGCCGATCATCACGACAGGGCCGCTGATCTCACCGTAAACGGGCCAGTTTTCATTCGCCATTTTATCGAGCACTCCTTCAAAGCCCAGGAAACTGGGAAAACGCACACACAAAACCGGGCATCTTTGCCCGGCGGCCATGCGCTACATCACAGATCATTGTCACAAACCAGCGAAAAGCGCCAACCAGCGATCAGTCGTCATTGGCCATGTGGTTAAGGACCGTCATCAGCCGATCACGGTCCGATGTCAGGCCCTTGTAGTCGAGCTGGGCGAGATCGAGTGCTTCGAGCTGGGCGGCGAAAGACACCGCGAGCTTCGCCCGATCAGGGTGCCTGGCCAGCACGGCGAGCGGGTCGAGATGGATGCGGATGGTGAACAGGATATCGCGTGAAACAGGCAGTTTGCGCAGGGTTTGCCGCTCGACGCGAATGAAGGCATGGGCGTCGATGTCGCCATCGGGAAAGCGCGACGGCCGGTTGGTGGCGCGGTCGATGCGCTGCAGGTCGGAGAGCGGATGGTAGAGCGCGTTGTCGGAGTGGATCGGCCAGTTGTAGCGCTCGACGGCCTGCCCCTGGAGGG
>NZ_RZRP01000351.1:0-6240 GCF_003997795.1 Mesorhizobium sp. M7A.F.Ca.US.005.03.2.1
GGCCAGAAGATCGCCGACCTCATCACCGTCAACGGTGCGCGCGTTGTCGCCGAAGACGGCACCTGGGGACTGGTGCGCGCCTCGTCGAACAAGCCGGAACTGGTCGTGGTCGTCGAAAGCCCGGTGTCGTCGCAGCGTCGACGGGAGATGTTCGAGGCTGTCGACGCCGTGCTGCGCCGCAGCCCCGAGGTGGGCGCCTACAACCAGACTTTTTGAATGGCAGTTGAATGACCGAGAGGATTGTCAGTTTTGTCATGAGCGGCGGCGTCGGCTCGCGGTTGTGGCCGCTGTCGCGCGAGGACAATCCCAAGCAGTTCCACGATCTGTCCGGCGACGGCTCGATGCTGGCCAAGACCTTGCGCCGGCTGACGGCCCGGCCGGAAGGCGAAACGCCGATCTTCCTGATTGCCGCGGAGCGCCATGCCGGTCGCGTTCACGCCGATCTTGCCGGCCTCGACCTCGCCGGCGGCGGGCCGCTGTTCGAGCCGACCGGGCGCAACACAGCCGCCGCTGTCGCACTGGCGACACTGCGCACACTGTCCGAGTTCGGCGACAGCCTGGTGCTGGTGGTGCCGTCGGACCATGAGATATCGACCCCGCGCCAGTTCTGGCAGAGCGTCGAAGCCGGCACCGAGGCAGCGCGTAGCGGCCGGCTGGTGGTGTTCGGCATCAGGCCGACACAGCCCGAGACCGGCTACGGCTATATCGAGGTTGCGGCCGAAAGCGGCGGCATCTTCGACGTGTCGCGCTTCGTCGAAAAGCCGGATCTTGCGACTGCGCAAAGCTATCTCAAGGCCGGAAATTTCTACTGGAACACCGGTATCTTCCTTTTTCGCGCCAGCGCCATGCGTGATGCCTTCATAGCGTTCCAGCCGGATATCTGGCAGGCCACCGAAGCAGCCTACAAGGCAGCGACATCGGATTTGTCCGGCCTTTACATGCCGCTAGAACTCTACGCCGCCATTCCGTCGAACTCGATCGACTACGCCATCATGGAGCGGGCAAAAGACATCGCGATGGTGCCGGCCGGCTTCCGCTGGAACGATCTCGGCTCATGGCAGTCGCTGCTCGATGTCGGCCCCGCCGACGACCGGGGCAATGTCATCATCGGCGACGTCGTCGCCATCGATTGCGAGAATTCCTACATTCGCAGTGACGGCCGCCTGCTGTCGGCGATCGGCATGAAGGACATCGCCATCGTTTCGACATCGGATGCCACCTTCGTCGCTCCGGTCAGCCACAGCCAACACGTCAAGAAGATCGTCGAGCAGCTCGAAAAATCGGGTCGCCTGGAAACCAGGTTCACGCCGGCGCATGACCGCGTCATCGAAAGCGGCGCCTGGCGGCGGCGCGTGCATCACTGGCTGTTTCAGGAGACCTTGCCGCTGTGGTCGACATCGGGCGTCGACGAACGCCATGGCGGCTTTCACGAAGCGCTTGGCCTGGACGCTTCGCCGTTGATGAAGCCCAAGCGCATGCGCACCACGGCGAGGCAGGTCTATGCCTTCGCCGTTGCCCGGGCGCGCGGCTGGGACGGTCCGGCCGACCGGCTGATCAGCCACGGCATCGCCTTCATGGCCGGCAAGGGCCGCACCGACAAGGGCGGCTGGGTTCGGACGCTGAATGTTGACGGTTCGGTTGCCGACGCCACCGAGGATGCCTACGATCATTCCTGCGTGCTCCTGGCACTGGCGCATGCGCATATGTCTGGCAATCCCGACGCTTTGCGCCTCGGCGAGGAAACCTTCGCCTTTCTCGATGCGCATCTCGAAGACAGCCGCATGACCGGCTTCCTTGAGACATCGGATGGCAAAGGCGAGCGCCGCTCCAACCCGCATATGCACCTGCTTGAGGCCTTCCTCGCCTGGCACCAGGCGACCGGCGAGCGCGCCCATCTGCGCCGCGCAGCGCGTATCATCGACCTCTTCCGCAGTCATTTCTTCGATCCGGAAAGCTGGACGCTTGGCGAGTATTTCGATGCCGAATGGAAACCATCCGCCCGCGAGAAAGGCTCGTGGACCGAGCCTGGCCACCATTTCGAATGGGCCTCTTTGCTGGTCGATTTCGCTGGGCGCAGCGGCCAGGCCGAGTTGAGCGGCTTTGCCAGGAAACTCTACGCCTCGGCCATCGCCAATGGCCTCAACCGCGCCACCGGCCTTGCCTATGGCGCCGTCTCGCGACAGGGCCTGCCGCTCGACCTGATATCGCGCAGCTGGCCGCAGGCCGAAGCGGTGAAGGCGGCGATCGCGCTGGATGGTTCGGGCGGGCCCGATCTCAAGCCCGAGATCGAAGCGCGCGTCGGCCGGTTGTTCCGCTGGCACATTGACCCGGCGCCGCTCGGACTGTGGATCGACCGCATCGACGAACGCGGCCGCTCGCTGGCGACCGATGTGCCAGCCAGCATCTTCTATCATCTGGTCTGTGCGCTGACGCAATATCTGGACAGCACGGCCGACCTGAAGGCGTAGAGGGCTGGATCAGTACGGGCTCGCCACGTCACCCGTCTCGACATAGATCGACTTCAGCTGCGAATAGAGCGCCAGTGCGGCCAGTGAATTCTCACGCCCGATGCCTGACTGTTTGAAGCCGCCGAACGGGATTTCCACCGGCGTCAGATTATACGCGTTGATCCAGCAGGTGCCGGCCTGCAGTTCGGCGATGACGCGGTGGGCGCGCGGCAGGTCGCGCGTGAAGACGCCGGCAGCGAGGCCGAATTCGGTGTCGTTGGCGCGGTCGATCACCTCGTCCTCGCCGTCGAATTTCAACACGCTCATCACTGGTCCGAAAATTTCTTCACGGGCGATGCGCATGCCATCGGTCACGCCGGTGAACACCGTCGGCTCGACGAAGAAGCCGCCCTGAAAGCCCTGCAGCGAAGGCACATTGCCGCCGCAAGCAAGCGTCGCTCCATCCTGCTTGCCGATCTCGATATAGCCGGCCACCTTGTCGTGCTGCGCCTTGGAGACCAGCGGTCCCATCTGGGTTTCGGGATCGAGCGGGTCGCCGATGCGGATTTTCTTGGTCCGCTCTATCAGACGGTCGACAAAGCGGTCGTGGATGCCGCTCTGCACGAAGACGCGCGTGCCGTTGGAGCAGATCTGTCCGGTCGAATAGAAATTGCCGAGCATGGCGCCGCCAATGGCGTTCTCGATGTCGGCATCGTCGAACACGATCAGCGGCGACTTGCCCCCGAGTTCCATCGTCGCGTGCTTCATCTTCGAGCCGGCAAGCGACAGCACCTTGCGGCCGGTCGGCACCGAACCGGTCACCGAGACCTTGGCGACGACATCGTGGCCGACAAGCCCGGCGCCGACATCGCCATAGCCCTGCACAACGTTGAACAAGCCGTCGGGTAGCCCCGCTTCGCTGTAGATCTCGGCCAGTGCCAGCGCCGACAGCGGCGTGTTTTCCGACGGCTTGAACACCATGGCATTGCCCATGGCGAGCGCCGGTGCCGATTTCCAGCCGGCGATCTGGATCGGGTAGTTCCATGCGCCGATGCCGACACAGACGCCGAGCGCTTCGCGCCTTGTGTAGGCGAAGGGTCCGCCGAGATCGACCGACTCGCCGTTGTAGGCGGCAACGGCACCGCCGAAATATTCAAGGCAGTCCGCAGCCGAGGGCGCATCCGCCACCAACGTTTCCTGGATCGCCTTGCCGGTGTCCAGCGTCTCGATGCGAGCGAGGTCGGCGTTGCGGGCGCGCAATATGTCGGCGGCGCGGCGCAGGATGCGCCCGCGCTCGACCGGCTTCAGCCGCGCCCAGGCGGGCTGCGCCGCCCGCGCGGCCTCGACGGCGAGTTCCAGCACGTTCGGCGTTGCCGAACGCAGCATGGCGATGGTCTCGCCGGTTGCCGGATAGATGACCGGCAGCGGGGCGCCGCCTTCGTCCTCGATGTAGCGTCCGTTGACATAGTGCGATGCCGTGGGCTGAGCGCGCATGGAAGTCTCCAGATTGTCTTTCGCGGCATGCGGATCGTGCAGTCACACGATCATGCTCTATCTGTCCGACGCCTGCCAGCGCGGATTGATCCATGGTTCCTGGTTGGACGGCGCCAGCGGCGTGCGGCCAAGGATGTGATCGGATGCCTTCTCGCCGGTCATGATCGACGGCGCATTGAGATTGCCGTTGGTGACGCGCGGGAAGATCGAGGAATCGGCGACCCGCAATCCTTCGACGCCGATGACCCGGCACTCCGGATCGACGACGCTCATCACGTCGTCGGCGCGGCCCATCTTGCAGGTGCCGCAAGGATGGTAGGCGCTCTCGGCGTGATCCCGGATGAAGATGTCGAGATCGTCGTCCGACTGCACGTGGCTGCCCGGCGATATCTCCTTGCCTCGATAGGGATCGAACGCCGACTGGCCGAAGATCTCGCGCGTCAGCCGGATGCAGTGGCGGAACTCCGCCCAGTCGTCTGGATGCGACATGTAGTTGAAGTGGATCATCGGTTTCGATTTCGGGTCCGGCGAGCGCAGCGTCACCGACCCCCGCGACTTCGAGCGCATCGGTCCGACATGCGCCTGGAAGCCGTGCGACTTGGCCGCCGCCTTGCCGTCATAGCGGACTGCCGCGGGGATGAAATGGTACTGGATGTCGGGGTAGTCGACGCCGGCACGTGAGCGCACGAAGGCCGCCGCTTCGAAATGGTTGGTGGCGCCAAGCCCGGTCTTGAGGAACAGCCACTGCGCCCCGATGAGCGCTTTCGAGAACGGATTCAGCACCGAATTGAGCGTGATCGGCAGCAATGATTCCTGCTGGATGTAGAGCTCCATATGGTCCTGCAGGTTGCGGCCGACGCCGGGCCTGTCGGCCACCACCGGAATGCCGTTTTCGCGCAGATGCTCGGCCGGACCGATGCCGGACAGCATCAGGATCTTGGGCGAATTGATCGACGATGCGGCGACGATTACCTCACGTCGCGCCTTAACGACCTGAATCTGTTTGTGAGCTTCGATCTCGACGCCGATGGCGCGCTGATTCTCGATGATCACCCGCCGCGCAAAGCCCTTGACCAGACTGACGTTTTTGCGCTTCAGCGCCGGCTTCAGATAGGCTGATGCCGCCGACCATCGGCGGCCGCCGCTGATGGTCTGCTCCATCGGCCCAAAACCTTCCTGCTTGGAACCGTTATAGTCCTCCGTCAGTTCGAACCCGGCCTGGCGGCCAGCCTCGACGAAGGCGCCATAGAGCGGATTTTTACGCGAGCCGCGCTGCACATGCAGCGGCCCGCCGTGCCCGCGCCAGCCATCCTCGCCGCCATCCGAATCCTCCATGCGCTTGAAATAGGGGAGCACGTCGGCGAAGCCCCAGCCGGCCGCACCCTCTTCGGCCCAATGGTCGAAGTCGCGGGCGTGGCCGCGCACATAGACCATGCCGTTGATCGAGGACGAGCCGCCGATAACCTTGCCGCGCGGTGTCGCCAGCACACGGCCGCCGAGATGCGGCTCCGGCTCGCTGGCAAAGCCCCAGTCGTACAGGCTCATGTTGAGCGGGATCGACAGCGCCGACGGCATCTGGATCAGCGGCCCGATATCGCTGCCGCCGAATTCGATGACGATGACCGAATGCTTGCCGTCTTCCGACAGGCGATAGGCCATGGCCGAGCCGGCCGAGCCGGAGCCGATGATGACGAAATCCGCTTCAAGCATGGTTCATATGCGCCATGAAATCGGCGAGCGAGACATTGCCGCCGGTAGCCACAACAAGGACGGTCTTGTCCTTCACATCCACCTTGCCGCCGAGCAATGCCGCGATCGACGCCGCCCCCGACGGTTCGAGCACCAGCTTCATGCGCTCGAAGGCGATCCGCATGGCGCGCCGCACCGATTGGTCGTCGACGGTGATGCCGTGAACACCCGCCGTCTTGACCGCGGCAAACGGAGCATCGCCCGGCCGTCGTGACATCAACCCGTCGCAGATCGATTTCGGCCCGATCGGCATCGTCTCGATAGCGCCATGCGCCAGCGACGAGCCCATGCCATTGAAACCTTCCGGCTCGACGCCGATGATCTCTGTCGCTGGCGACAGATAATGGAAGGCAAGCGAAACGCCGCCGATCAACCCGCCGCCACCGACCGAGCAGAACAAGAGGTCGGCGCTGGCACCTTTGGCTTCGAGTTGGTCAAGCGCTTCGAGGCCGGCCAGGCGGGCGCCGGCCTCGACGCGCTTGCCCAACTCGAAGCCAAAGGTGCCAGCGCCGACCTCTTGTTCTGCTCGGTCGGTGGCGGCGGGGTGATC
>NZ_RZRP01000352.1:0-6238 GCF_003997795.1 Mesorhizobium sp. M7A.F.Ca.US.005.03.2.1
ACAGTGCTTGGCGGCACTTCGATGTCGGGCGGCCGCGGTACGATCGGCGGCACCATCGTCGGCGCCTTCGTCATCGGCATCCTTTCGGACGGGTTGGTGATGATGGGCGTGAGTTCGTTCTGGCAGATGGTGATCAAGGGCCTCGTCATCATCGTCGCCGTCGTCGTCGACCAGGCACAGCGCCGGCTTCAGCAACGTGTCACCTTGATGCAGATGGCAAAGGCAGGCTGAGCATGGCGGAACTGCGGGGAGCGCTGATCGGCTGCGGCTTCTTTGCCGTCAACCAGATGCATGCCTGGCGCGACATAGCGGGCGCCTCGATCATCGCCATCTGCGACCGTGACCCGGAACGGTTGCGGATCGTCGGTGGCCAGTTCGGCATTGCGAAGCGCTATACCGATGCGGCGGACCTTTTTGCCGGCGAAAGCCTGGATTTCGTCGACATCGCCACCACCGCGCCCAGCCATCGTCCGCTTGTCGAAATGGCGGCCGCCCACCGCGTACCGGTGGTCTGCCAGAAGCCGTTCGCGCCGACGCTTGCCGAGGCAAAGGCGATGGTCAAGGCATGCGCGGAAGCCGGCGTTCCGCTGATGGTGCATGAGAATTTTCGCTGGCAGTCACCTATCCAGGCGGTGCAGACCGTGCTCGATAGCGGCGAGATCGGCACACCCTTCTTCGGGCGTATCTCCTTCCGCTCGGCCTATGACGTGTTTTCCGGTCAGCCCTATCTGGCGACGGGAAAGCGCTTCATCATCGAGGACCTCGGTATCCATATCCTCGATATCGCCCGTTTCCTGCTCGGCGACGTCTCGACCATCACGACACGAATCGCCCGCATCAATCCCGCCATTGCGGGCGAGGATGTGGCGACCATGCTGATGGACCACAAGAGCGGCGCAACCTCCGTGGTCGACTGCAGCTACGCGACCAAGCTCGCCACCGAGCCGTTTCCCGAAACGCTGATCGAGATCGATGGCAGCGACGGCACGATCCGGCTGGCGCAGGGATACCGGCTGACCGTCACCGGCAAGAGCGGCACGGCCGTCACCGACGTCTCGCCGCCGCTGCTGGCCTGGGCGTCGCGGCCCTGGCACAACATCCAGGAAAGCGTCGTCGCCATCCAGCAGCACTGGGTAGACTGCCTGGCAAAGGGCGTACAACCGGCGACCTCGGGCGCGGACAATCTCAAGACGTTCGCGCTGGTCGAGGCCGCCTATGCTGGGGCCGCGAGCCGGCAACCGGTGCAACTCGACGCCTCGGTGAAATGACCGCCGATACCTTCCTCCTTTACGGCACGCGCGTGGTCGAGGCCGAGCCGGTCAGGCTCAGCGCAGGCGCGCTCAGCGCCGACTTCGTCAACGGCAATCTGCGCACCATTCGGCATGGCGGCACCGAAGTGCTACGCGCCATCGCCTATATCGTGCGTGACCGCGACTGGGGCACCTATGAGCCAAATTTGATGGACCTGGTGATCGAGCAGGGTGCCGACGCTTTTTCGGTCAGCTATTCGGCAAGCTGCCTGGCCCCCGATGGAAACCGGCTCGGCTTCCGCGCCACCATCAAAGGCTCTGCCGACGGCCGTCTGGTCTTCGACGTCAGCGCCCTTCCCGAAAACGATTTCGAAACCAACCGCTGCGGCTTCTGTATCCTGCACCCGATCGCCGACCTCGCCGGTAGCCCGGTCATGGTCGAGCACACAGACGGCAGCGTGGTGGCGACGAAACTTCCCCAGCTGATCGACCCCTGGCAGCCTTTCAAGGATATCCGCGCCATCTCCCATCAGATTCGGCCTGGTGTCACCGCTGAGTGCCGGATGGAAGGCGATACTTTCGAAATGGAGGACCAGCGCAACTGGTCGGACGCCTCCTACAAGACCTATGTGCGGCCGCTGGTGCTGCCGTGGCCGTATGTGCTGCCTGCCGGCCAGCCCCTGCGCCAGACGATCAGCCTGCGCATCGCAGGTGAAGGCAAAGCGCCGGCTGCCGCAGTGGCCAGCGAACCGGTCAGAGTCGAACTCGGCGAGGCGGGAGCAAGGCTGCCCGATGTCGGCGTGATCATCTATCCCGAGGATGTCGAGACGGCGCTGGCGAACCTCTCCACGCTGGCGGCACTCGGCCCACAACAGCTGCTGTTTCACTACGATCCGACGCGCGGCCACGGCCTCGATGCCTTGCGCGCTTTCGCCCGGCTCGCAACTGCCTACGCAGCCGAAACAACCCTCGAATGCATAGTTGCCTGCGCTGGCGATCTTGACGCCGAGCTGTCCGGCGTCGCCGACCTGGTTCGCCGGGCCGGGCTGAAACTCTCGGCCATTGCCGTGTCGCCGTCGGTCGATCGGCAGTCGACGCCGCCGGGCAGCGCGTGGCCGGAATGCCCGCCGCTCGACGACGTTTATGCGGCAGCGCGGCGGGCATTCCCCGGTATCCGCCTCGGCGGCGGCATGTTCAGCTATTTCACCGAACTCAACCGCAAGCGCGTGCCGGCAGACCAGCTCGATTTCGTCACCCACTGCACTTGCCCGATCGTGCATGCCGCCGACGATCTCAGCGTCATGCAGTCACTGGAGGCGCTGCCTTTCATCACCCAATCGGCACGGGCAATCTTCGGGGCAAAACCCTACCGGATCGGACCATCGACGATTGCCATGCGGCAGAACCCTTATGGCGGAGCGACCAAACCCAATCCCGGGGGACAGCGCATTGCCATGGCCGACAGCGATCCGCGCCATGCCGGCCAGTTCGCGGCGGCTTGGACGGTCGGCTATGCCGCGCGCGTCGCAGCCGCTGGGCTGGAACAGCTCACGCTCTCCAGCTTCACCGGACCGTTCGGCGTGCTGGCGTCATCCGGAGAACCCGTCGCGGAAGGATCGCCCCGGCCGCTCTTCAGAGCCATCAAGGGGCTTTGCGAACTGGCCGGCCTTGCGCATGTGGCGGCAAGGACGAGCGATGAGACCAAGGTGCTGGCGCTGGCTGGACGCTCGGCCTCGGGCGACACTGTCGTGTGGCTGGCGAACCTGACGGCGGACGACGTGCAGGTCGACATTTCAGCTTTTGGCCGAGGCCATCTCGTGATGACGCCTTACGAGATCGTCCGGATCGACTGACGTTATTTTTCGGAGTTCATCACGTAGAGCGCGCGCGAGCGTTCTAGATGCTTGATCATCGCCTTCTCGGCGCCGTCCGCATCCTTCAGTTCAATGCGGCCTATGATCTCTTCGTGCTCGGTGAGCGTGAACTTTTCCTTGCCGGTCCAGATCAGCATTTCGGTGTGGTATTCCTTCAGCCAGCCGAGCATCGCCTCGCTGACGGCGACATAGATCGGGTTGCCGGAGATCGCGGCGATCTGTGTATGGAACTTCATGTCGGCGGAGATGAAGGCTTCGGAATCGCCGCGAAAGCCGCGCTGTTCGGCAACGGTGGCCCGCAGCCGCAGCACATCCTCGGCGGTGGCCTTTTCGGCGGCTTCCCTGACCATACCGCGCTCGAAGAAGATGCGCGCGGTCTTTAGGTGCTCCAGCGTGTCTTTCGATGACGACAGGATGATCTTGGCGGCGCCGTCGACCTGCTTGATGATCGACTTGGCGGTGAGTTGCAGCACCTTGGCGCGTTCGCCATGCGAGATCGCAACCAGCCCCATATTGCTCAGCGCCTGCATCGCCTCGCGGATCGCGGGGCGGCCGACCTCGAAGCGCTCCATCAGCTCGCGCTCCGAGGGCATGTCGTCGCCTGGCATCAGCTCGCCGCTGGTGATCAGGCGCTTCAGCCGCAAGAAGACCTCATCGGAAAGCTTGCGCCGGACAATCGGTTCCGAACGGTTCATCGCCGCGAATCACTCCCTTGACCCGGCCCTATCTAACACTGCCGCCACAATTCCCGGAATTGCCGTCTGTCGATCCCGCTGCCGGATATGACTTGCAATACTTATGTACTCATTATACCAGATTTGAAACACCAGTGAACCTTTTTCGAACGCCTCGGCTTGAGACAGCGGACCATGATCACCCTCACCTACCGCATCGAAACGCCTGGAAGCATCGAAGCGCTGGCGGCCAAGATCGCCAGCGATCAGTCCACCGGCACCTTCGTAGCGCTGCCCGGCGAGACCGAGGAACTGAAGGCCCGGGTGGCGGCGCGTGTGCTGGCGATTCGGCCTCTGCCCGATGCCGAGGGGCCGTCGCTTCCCAATGACGGTAAGGGGCCGTTCAGGCGCGCCGATGTCAACATCGCCTTTCCGTTCGATGCCATCGGCACCGACCTTTCGGCGCTGATGACGATTGCCATCGGCGGCACCTATTCGATCAAGGGCCTTACCGGGATTCGCGTCGTCGACATGAAATTGCCGGAGGAGTATCGCGGGGCACATCCCGGCCCACAGTTCGGTGTCGCCGGCAGCCGCCGGCTGACCAATGTGACTGACCGCCCGATCATCGGCACGATCGTCAAGCCGGCGCTGGGATTGCGGCCGCACGAGACGGCGGCAATGGTGGCGGAACTGATCGCCGCCGGCGTCGACTTCATCAAGGATGACGAGAAGCTGATGAGCCCGGCCTATTCGCCCCTGTCGGAACGGGTGAAGGCAATCATGCCGCTGATCCTCGATCACGAGCAGAAGACCGGGAAGAAGGTGATGTATGCCTTCGGCATTTCGCACGCCGATCCGGACGAGATGATGCGCAACCACGATCTGGTGGCGAAGGCCGGCGGCAATTGTGCTGTTATCAACATCAATTCGATCGGCTTTGGCGGCATGGCATTCCTGAGAAAACGCTCCGGCCTGGTGCTGCATGCTCATCGCAACGGCTGGGACATCCTCACCCGTCACCCCGGCCTCGGCATGGACTTCAAGGTCTGGCAGCAATTCTGGCGACTGCTCGGCGTCGACCAGTTCCAGATCAACGGCATCGCCTCGAAATACTGGGAGCCGGATGACTCTTTCGTCGAATCCTTCAAGGCGGTGACGACGCCGATCTTTTCGCCTGGGGACTGCGCATTACCGGTGGCAGGTTCCGGCCAGTGGGGCGGTCAGGCGCCCGAGACATATGCACGAACCGGCCGGACCGTGGATCTTCTCTATCTCTGCGGCGGCGGCATCGTCAGCCATCCGGACGGACCGGGCGCCGGCGTACGTGCCGTGCAGCAAGCCTGGCAAGCGGCGGTCGACGGCATTCCGCTGGCCGACTTCGCCTTGAACCATCCCGAACTGGCGCGGTCGATCGAAAAATTCGGCGACGGCAAGGCAGCCTGAGACGATGCAGGACCTGCTTCTCAGCTATTATGGCGACGACCTGACCGGCTCGACCGATGTCATGGAGGCGCTCGAGCTCGGTGGCGTGCCGACCGTGCTGTTCATGCGCCAGCCGGACGCGGCCCTGCTGTCCCGGTTTGGCCATTGCCGGGCGATAGGGCTGGCCGGCACCAGCCGCAGTGAGACGCCGCAATGGATGGACACGCATCTGCGCGATGCCTTCGCCTGGCTGAAGACGCTTAACGCCGAGATTTGCCACTACAAGGTCTGCTCGACCTTCGATTCCAGCCCGACGATCGGCAGCATCGGCCGAGCCATCGAGGTCGGCCGCTCGGTGTTCGCGCAGGATAGCGTGCCGCTGCTGGTCGGCGCGCCGCAGCTCAAGCGCTATACCGCTTTCGGCCATCTGTTCGCGGCCTATCGCGACCAATATTTCCGCATTGATCGCCACCCGGTGATGAGCCGTCACCCGACGACGCCAATGGATGAGTCCGATCTGCTGATCCATCTGTCGCGGCAGACGGCGCTGAGCTCCGGGCTGATCGATCTTGCGACGTTGCAGTCCGCGTCGCGGTCGGCGGCGTTCGATCGCCTGACCGGAAACGGCACCGCTATCGTGCTTGTCGATATCGACAATCTGGAAACGCAGGCTCTGGCCGGCAAGGAGATCTGGCGCGTTCGCGAGCCCGGCGGCTCTTTTGTCGTCGGCTCATCCGGGATCGAGTATGCATTGCTGGCCGAATGGGCGTCGAATGGCATCGTCAGCGCCGGACATGGCTTCACGCTACCGGGCGCAGCCGAGCGGATAGCCGTCGTGTCGGGCAGTTGCTCGCCGACCACCGAACGGCAGATCCGGCATGCCCTGACCGACGGTTTCGACGGCATCGAGGTCGATCCCGTCGATCTGGTTTCGGAGGCCTCACAGCAGGTGATCGCGCGCGTAACGGCAAGCGGCCGTGCCAGTCTGCAAGCCGGGCGCAGCGTCATCCTCTAC
>NZ_RZRP01000353.1:0-6223 GCF_003997795.1 Mesorhizobium sp. M7A.F.Ca.US.005.03.2.1
ATTTCCGGCACCTCGAACCCGCTGGTAGAGCTCGAGCTGGAGCTTGCCGACCTGCACGACAAGGAAGCGGCACTGGTCTTCACCTCCGGTTTCGTCTCCAACGAAGCCTCGATCTCGACCATCGCGAAGCTTTTGCCCAACTGCCTGATCATCTCGGACGAATTGAACCACGCCTCGATGATCGAAGGCGTGCGGCGTTCCGGCGCCGAAAAGAAGATCTTCCGCCACAATGACGTGGCGCATCTGGAAAGCCTTTTGCAGGCGGCGGGGCGCGAACGCGCCAAGCTGATCGTCTTCGAAAGCGTCTATTCGATGGATGGGGACATCGCGCCGATCAAAGAGATCGTCGAACTCGCCGAGCGCTACAACGCCATGACCTATATCGACGAGGTCCATGCCGTCGGTATGTACGGGCCGCGCGGCGGCGGCATCACCGAGCGCGAAGGCCTGGCCGACCGCATCGACATCATCGAAGGCACGCTGGCCAAGGCATTCGGCACGCTGGGCGGCTACATCACCGGCACCAGCGCTGTGATCGACGCCGTGCGCTCCTATGCGCCGGGCTTCATCTTCACCACGGCACTGCCGCCGGCGATCGCTGCCGCCGCGACCGCGTCGATCCGCCATCTCAAGCGCTCGCAGGCCGAGCGCGACGCCCAGCAGCAGCAGGCCGCGAGAACCAAACACATCCTGTCGGCCGCCGGCCTGCCGGTGATGGATTCGCCGACGCACATCGTGCCGCTGCTGGTCGGCGATCCCGAGGCCTGCAAGATGGCCAGCGACCGCCTGCTCGGCGTGCACGGCATCTACATCCAGCCGATCAACTACCCGACCGTGCCGCGCGGTACGGAGCGGCTGCGCATCACGCCGACGCCGTTCCATTCCGATGCGCTGATCGCCGAATTGCAGGATGCGCTGGTCGAGACCTGGGATGCGCTCGGCATCCCCTACGGCTCCGCCGGTCGGCCTTCGGTGGCCAAGAGCGACCGCATCATTCCATTGCTGGTGCCCAAGTCAGGCGGCTGATGCCGTTTGGAACTCTACTCCGGCGGCCATCTGGCTCGCCGGAGCGATTTCAATTCGGGCTTCGTCAGCGGCTCAGGCGTTCTTCATCCACTTCGCCAGCCGGTGTGCCGCTTCCTCGATCTGGTCGAGACGGCGGTGGAAGCACAGCCGCAAAAACGCCTCACCGCCGGGGCCGAAAGCGGTGCCTGGCGCCAGGCCGACATTGGCCTTGTCGACGATGTCGAAGGCAGCGGTGCGTGAATCGGTGATGCCCTCGACGGTGAAAAACAGATAGAACGCGCCCTGCGGCACCGTAAACCCAGCGCGGCCGGTGGCGCCGAGGATGCCGCAGACAAGGTCGCGCGCCTTGCGCGCCCGCTCCACCTGTTCGGCGACGAAGGCGTCGCCCTCGTCAAGGGCGGCGACCGCACCGCGCTGCATGAACTGGGCGACGCCGGAGCTCGAATACTGGATCAGGTTCTCGAACACCTGCTGCAAGCTCGGATGCGTCTTGATCCAGCCGACGCGCCAGCCGGTCATCGCCCAGTTCTTGGAAAAGGAGTTGACGTACAGGATACGGTCTTCCGCCGACGCTATGTCGAGGAAGGACGGCGCGCGGCCGTGGCCATAGTGGAACAGTGAATAGATCTCGTCGGCGATGATCCAGAGGTTTTTCGCGCGCGCCAGAGCGAGGATCGCCTGCAAGGTCTCGTGATCGGCGGTCCAGCCGGTCGGATTCGACGGCGTGTTAATGAACAGCGCCTTTGTGCGCGGCGTGATCGAAGCGGCGATCTTCTCGATGTCGCAGGACCAGCCATTGCCGGAATGATCGAGCGTGACCGCGACTGGGACGGCTCCCGCTATCCCTGCTGCGGCATCGAAATTCGGCCAGGCCGGCGACAGGTAGACCACCTCGTCGCCGGCGCCGGCGAGCGCGTCGAGCGCCAGCTGGATGGCATGCATGCCGGAGCCGGTGACGATGAATTCTTCCTCCGGGAAATTCTTGCCGAAATGCCTGGCATAGTAACGGGAGAGTGCCTGCCTGAGATCGGGGATGCCCCTTTGCCAGGTGTAGAATGTCTCGCCGCCGGCCAGCGCCTTCGACGCGGCATCGGTGATGAAGGCTGGCGTCGGCAGGTCGCCTTCGCCGGCCCAGAGCGGAATCATGCCTTCGCGCAGGCGGCCGTAATTGACGACGGCGACAATGCCACTTTCGGGTGCCGCACGGGCCTCGGTGCGCAAGCTGTCGATCAGGGTCATGGGCGGATCCGTTTTTGGTCTGCGGTTTTCGTCAGCGGTCCTTACCAGATGCGAAAACAGAAAACCCCGGCCGCCAACGACCGGGGTTTTGGTCCAGCAATGCTGCCCGTGGTCAGCGCCTGGCGAGCAGATCGCGAATTTCGGTGAGCAGCGCGACGTCGGCTGGCGGCGGAGCCGCCGGTGCAGCGGGCTTCTCGCGCTCAAGCCGCTTGCGCATGTTGTTCACCGCCTTGACCATCAGGAAAATGATGAAAGCGAGGATAAGGAAGTTCAACGCGACAGTGATGAAGCTGCCGTAGGCAAAGACCGCGCCTTGCTTCTTGGCGTCGGCCAGCGAGGTGGCGTTGACGGCCGAGGAGAGGCCAAGGAAATAATTGTTGAAGTCCAAGCCGCCGAAAATCGCGCCGACGATCGGCATGATGATATCGTTAACAAGGGAATCGACGATCTTGCCGAAGGCCGCGCCGATGATGACGCCGACCGCAAGGTCCATCACATTGCCCTTGGAAATAAATTCCTGGAATTCTTTCAGCATTCGACCCTCCTTGTCGTGACTGGCCGAGCTGCCGTTTCCGTCCTTGCGGCATCGACCTGAGGCAACATAACAAAAACCTCCTGACGCAACATGGGTAAAAGGGAGAAAACAACCGCTTTCTCCTTACCTTACGGCACTTTGGGCGGCAGCTCTGCCGAATTTGACGCGTTGCGTACAAGGGCGTGAAATTTCATCCCCGCGATGCAAATCGACACAGATGCCGCCGAATCACTGCAAAACGACCACGCTGGACCAGATTGCCGCCGAGCACGGCATGGGCCCCTGGTTGTTGACGCGAGCGATCAATCGCTCTTTGCAAGGTTTCCCGCATTGACGGCACGGCAAAGCCAGCATTGAATTTCTGGAAATTATAGGCGTTTTCGCCTATAATGTTCTCATGAACATGCTCGAAACCATCAGCATTGATGTTTATCCGTGGGCGGCTCCAACAAAGGAGCAGCGCGCTTGGTTTGACGCGCTTTCGCCCGACGAGAAGCGGAAAGCGATTCAGGCGGCGATCAACGAAGGTTTTGAGAGCCCGGTCAGCGAAAAGTCGATCGACGACATTATTCGGGAAGCGCGTGCCGAACTCCCGCATGCGCCATAGGATAACGCATCGCCCCGAACGCGATCTGAAAGACATTTACCGACACACCTTCGAAAACCACGGCGCTCAGCGGCGATCTTCACCATAACGACACCGACGCGCCGCCCTGATAGCCGTCCTGCACAGCTCTGCAATGGACTCGGACGCC
Organism: Mesorhizobium sp. M7A.F.Ca.US.005.03.2.1; assembly: GCF_003997795.1. Lineage (NCBI taxonomy): Bacteria > Pseudomonadati > Pseudomonadota > Alphaproteobacteria > Hyphomicrobiales > Phyllobacteriaceae > Mesorhizobium > Mesorhizobium sp. M7A.F.Ca.US.005.03.2.1. Next base: position 3,556 of record NZ_RZRP01000353.1, read on the forward strand.
AAGCTGTGGTTGCGTCCGGGCAAGCCGGATAGAAAGACGGCAGAGGAGGAAAGTCCAAGCGTGCAGGGCTTGTTCATCGTCATCATCGCGGTCGCCTATGTGACGCTGCTGTTTGCCATCGCCAGCCTCGGCGACCGCCGCTCGGCCATCTCCGAGCCGAGCCGGGGGCGGCCTTTCATCTATGCGCTCAGCCTCGCGATCTACTGCACATCCTGGACTTTCTTCGGCTCGGTCGGTCTCTCTTCCGAACGCGGCCTCGAATTCCTCGGCATCTATACGGGCCCGGTGCTCGTCTTCGTCTTCGGCTTCCCGCTGCTCAACCGTATCGTGCGGCTGGCCAAGACCGAGAAGATCACCTCGATCGCGGATTTCCTCGGCGCACGCTACGGCAAGAGTTTCACCGTCGCGGCGATCGCCACGCTGATCGCCACCATCGGCGCGGTGCCCTATATCGCGCTGCAGTTGAAGGCGATATCCGGTTCGGTCAGCCTGATGGTCGAGCACTATACGGGATCGCCGCCTTCGTTCGATCCCTTCGTCAGCGACATCTCGCTGGTCGTCGCCATGCTGTTGGCGCTGTTCGCGGTGCTGTTTGGAACCCGTCACGCCGACGCCACCGAACACCAGGACGGGCTGGTGCTGGCGGTGGCGGTCGAAACCGTCGTCAAGCTCGCCGCCTTCCTGGCGATCGGCCTGATGGTCACCTTCCTGATCTTCGGCGGCCCAGGCGACATGTTCGACAAGCTCGCCGAGAACGCGCAGGTCCGGCAGGCGATGAGCTACAACACCTCGCTCGCCACCTGGCTGGTGCTGACGTGCCTCAGCGGCTTTGCCATCATCATGCTGCCGCGGCAGTTCTACGTCACCATCGTCGAAAACCGCGGCGAGGCCGAACTGCGCACCGCGACATGGGTGTTCCCGCTCTACCTCGTGGCGATCAACCTGTTCGTGCTGCCGATCGCCTTCGCCGGCCTGTCGCTGGTCGGCGCCGGAACCAGCAGCGATCTCTATGTGCTGTCGCTGCCCCTGTTCAGCGGCCATGATGTGCTGGCGATGGCGGCTTTCATCGGCGGCCTGTCGGCGGCGACGGCGATGGTGATCGTCGAAAGCGTGGCGCTGTCGATCATGATCTCCAACGATCTCGTCATTCCGCTGTTCGTGCGCCGCCTGCTCAAGACCTCGACCTCCGAGACCGAGGATTGGTCGACGCTGATCCTCAATGTGCGGCGCGGGGCGATCTTCATCCTGTTGTTCATCGCCTTCCTCTACTACCGCGAGAGCACCAACAGCGCGCGCCTGTCGTCGATCGGCCTGATGTCGTTCGCGGCCATCGCCCAGTTCGCCCCCGCCCTGATCGGCGGGCTGATCTGGCGCGGCGCCAACGGCCGGGGTGCGGCACTCGGCATGGTCGCCGGCATCCTCGTATGGGGCTACACACTGCTCCTGCCGTCGCTTGCCGCGGCCGATACCGGCATCATCGTGCACGGGCTGTTCGGCTTCGAGGCGCTGCGGCCGCAGGCCCTGTTCGGCACCGTCGCCGAACCGCTGAACCACGGCGTGTTATGGAGCCTGTCGATCAATGCGGTGTTTTTCGTGCTCGGCTCGCTGTCGCGCGCGTCGGTGCCGCTGGAACGCATCCAGGCGTCGATCTTCGTGCCGCGCGATGCCGGCCCGATGCCCAGCCTGCGCCGTTTCCGCACCGCCATCACCGTCAACGACCTGAAGGACACGATCGGGCGCTATCTCGGCGTCGAGCGCACCGAGCGCTCCTTCCAGTCGTTCGAAAAGACCAACGGAGCCTCTCTGCACGGCAACGAGCAGGCGAGCATGGACGTCATCCGCTTTTCCGAGCAGCTGCTGGCCAGCGCCGTCGGCTCCTCCTCGGCACGACTGATCCTGTCGCTGCTGTTTCGGCGCCACGACCGCGAATCCCGAGATGCCTTCCGCTTGCTCGACGACGCCACCGAGGCGCTGCAGCACAACCGCGACCTCTTGCAGATCGCGCTCGACCAGATGGAACAGGGCATCACCGTCTTCGACCGGGATTTCCGCCTGATCTGCTGGAACCGCCAGTACCGGGCACTGTTCGACCTGCCCGACGAGATGGGCCAGGTCGGCGTCTCGCTCGACCGCATCCTGCGCCATCTCGCCGAGCGCGGCGACATCCCTGCCGATCAGCGTGTGGCCATGCTCAACCGGCTGACCAGCTTCGTCAGCCCATGGCAGATGGAGCTGAAAACCTCGGGCCGCATCCTGGAACTGCGTTCCAACCCGATGCCGGACGGCGGCATCGTCGCCACCTATGCCGACATTTCCGGTCGCGTCGAGCAGGACCTGGCACTGAAGCGTGCCAATGAATCGCTGGAGCAGCGCGTCAAGACGCGCACCATCGAACTGACCCGGGTCAATGAGGAACTGGCGCAGGCACAGATGCTGGCCGAGGAGGCCAATCTCGGCAAGACGCGCTTCCTCGCCGCCGCCGGCCACGACATCCTGCAGCCGCTGAACGCCGCCCGGCTCTATTGCTCCTCGCTGATCGAGAAGGCCGGCAAGGGACCTGCCGGCAAGGCGGCCGTGAACATCGAATCCTCGCTGGAATCGGTCGAGACGATTCTCGGCGCCGTGCTCGACATCTCCCGCCTCGATGCCGGCGCGATGAAGCCGGATG
>NZ_RZRP01000354.1:0-6218 GCF_003997795.1 Mesorhizobium sp. M7A.F.Ca.US.005.03.2.1
CCTGCAGTCCGCGCAACCGTAACGTACGGTCGCGGAAATCGGAATCGATTTCCGGCTGCGTGCAACCTGCTACAGCATCGCCGGACTGACAACTGGGGGAATTTGGTCCAGGCTCGGTCGGTGCCGGTCTAGTGCTTCAGGTGGATCGTCACCCAGCCCTCGCGGTGCAAGGTTCTGACATGGCGGAAATTCTGGCCGACATAGGCCGAGATGACCGCGTCCCGCTGGCGCTCGAGGATGCCCGACAGCACGATCGAGCCGCCAAGTGCGATATGATGGGCCATTTGCGGCGCCAGCCGCATCAGCGGCCGCGCCAATATGTTGGCGACGATCAGATCGAAGGGCGCGCGCTTGCCGAAGATCGGATGGTGAAAGCCGGGCGCGGTTGCTGTTTCCACCAGTGCCTTGACGTGGTTGAGCCGCGCATTGGCGGCAGCCACCCGCACCGCCACCGGATCGATGTCGGTGGCCAGCACCGGAATGTGCGCCAGCTTGGCGACGGCGATCGCCAGTACCGCGCTGCCGGTGCCGAGGTCGAGCGCATTGCGCGGGTGTTCGCGCCGGACCACTCTTTCCAGCATTTCCAGGCAGCCGGCGGTGGTGCCGTGATGGCCGGTGCCGAAGGCGAGGCCGGCTTCGATTTCGATGGCGAGTTCGCCGCTGTGGCGTTTCCTGCGGTCATGTGCGCCGTGGACGAAGAAACGTCCGGCACGCACCGGCTTCAGCTCTTCCAGCGAATGCGCCACCCAGTCGATGTCGGGCAGGGGCTCGCGCTCGATCGGCTTCGACAGGGAAAGGCCGGCAAGGATGTCCTTCAAGCGGGTCTCGACCGCATCGACGTCGCCATCGGCATAGAGCGATACTTCGTGGATGTCCTTGTCCTCGTCGACCTCCAGCACGGCGATCGGCAGCCCCTCTTCCTCGAAGGCCGCCTCAAGCGCCGCGAAAATGCTGACGGACTCGATCTTTCCGGTGGTGAAGTAAAGGCGCGTCTGGGTCATGAAATGGTAATCAGCCTTTCGCCGCCAGCCGCTTCAGCTTGGCGATGGCCGTATCGGCGCTTTCGCCGTAGGCGATTGTGCCGGCAAAATCGCCCTTGGCGTTGAGCAGCAGCACCGAGGCGGTATGATCCATCGTGTAGTCGCCGTCGCCCGTGTCGACCTTCTTCCAATAGATGCCGAACGACTTGGCCATGGCATGGACCTTGTCCGGAGCGCCCGTGATGCCGACGATACGGTCGGAGAAATTGCTGACATAGGCGTTCATCACCTCAGGCGTGTCGCGCTCCGGATCGACCGATACGAAATAGGCGTGCAGGTTCTTGCCGTCGTCGCCGAGCGTCTTCAGCCAGCCGGCCAGTTCGAACAGCGTGGTCGGGCAGACCTCGGGGCAATGGGTGAAGCCGAAGAAGACGACGCTGGGCTGGCCCCGGAAGGCGGCTTCGGTGATCGGCGCGCCTTTCTGGTCGACCAGAGTAAAGGCGGCCCCGAATGGCTCGCCGCCATAGTGGCCGCGATACCAGTCGAAAGTCAGCCAGCCGATGCCGGCCGCCATCAGGACGAGAATACCGACCAGGATAGAACGCATCATCAGAAAAGTCCGTCTGCAGAAATCGTCGCGCCGGCTCAATGCCGCGCCTGTGCGACAGTCTTAGCGGTTCGGCCCCGCACAGGCAAAGTGCCGCGTTGCCGCAACCGCTGCGGTGTCGACCTATCTGCTTGCAAAGCCGGGCCGCTCGCCCCACCTGTGACCGGCAACTCGAACCGCAGGAGGGTCCCTTGCAACGACTGATTGGGCACGGACTGATTGGGCGAAGACTGATCGGCGGTGCCTTGGCCGCGTGCGTTGTCCTAGGTGCCGGGGCCGCCGTGGCCGATGAAGTCGGCAAGGTCGGCGTCGACTGGCTCGGCAACGACATCATCGTCGAGGCGATCAAGGACCCCAAGGTGGAGGGCGTGACATGTCACGTCTCCTATTTCGATCGCGGCATCATCGATCGCCTGCACAAGGGCAACTGGTTCGAGGATCCGTCCGATTCCTCGATCTCCTGCCGCCAGACCGGCCCGATCACCATCGGCGACATCGACATGAGCGAGGGCGGCGAGGAAGTGTTCAAGCAAGGCATCAGCCTGATCTGGAAGAAGCAGGTGGTGAACCGTATCTACGACAAGGCCAACGAGACGCTGATCTATCTCTCGCATTCGCGCCAGGTGCAGAACGGCTCGGCGAAAATGTCGGTCACCACCGTGCCGCTCTACGGCCAGAACGTGGTGTGGAGCAAAGGCAAGCCGCAATAGGCGATTCAGTTCCTTCCCGGGCGCACGATTGGCCCCGCTTGCGGGACCAATCGCCTGGGCGAATCCTTGCCGGGAAACGATCTGACGGACGATTGGCCCCGCTTGCGGGACCAATCGCCTAGGGGTAAAGCCGCCGGCATGGACCGTTCCGAAGATCTCGTCCCGAAAGACCCCGAGCCACGCATCCATCCGACCGCGGAGTTGAAGGCGTGCAAGCTTGGGCGTTATGCCTCGATCGGCGAGCGGGTGGTGCTTCGCGAGGTCACCGTCGGCGACTTCTCCTATTTCGAACGCCATTCGGAAGCGATCTACACGACGATCGGCAAATTCTGCTCGATCGCCGCCAACAGCCGCATCAATGCGCTGGAGCATCCCATAGAGCGGCTGACCCAGCACAAGCTCAGCTACCGGCCGAACGAGTATTTTCGCTGGCTGGGCGTCGATGCCGCCTTCCGCGAACGGCGGCAGGCGAAAGCCGTGACCATCGGCCATGATGTCTGGATCGGCCACGGCGCGGTGATCATGCCCGGGGTCACCATCGGCAATGGCGCGGTGGTTGGCGCCAACGCAGTGGTGACGCGTGATGTGCCGCCCTACGCGATCGTCGCCGGCGTGCCGGCGAAGGCTCTCCGGCCACGCTTCGCTCCGGATATCGCGGCGCGGATCGAAGCTCTCGCCTGGTGGAACTGGCCGGTCGAAAAGCTCGCCAGAGCGGTTCCCGACATGCAGGCAATGCCGATCGAAGCATTCCTCGATCGTTGGGAAAACGACGCCGTCTGACCAGCTCAAGACGTCGACGGTAACCAATTTTCTTAACGTAAAATATTAAAGTTAAGAAATGGAAAACGGATTGTATCCGTGAAATTAAACACTCCAAGGTTGCAAGACTTTCGGCAAAATGCACTACTCGTTTCGGGGGTAAGTCGTAAGAAGTCGAAGAAAACACTACTAGCAACAATGGAGAGAAGTCATGAAGAAGTTCGCTTTTGTACTCACCGCTGCTATGGTTTCGTTCTCGACTGTCGGCGCCTATGCCGGCGGCTGGGGAGGTAGCTCGGGTAGCCTGATCAATGTGTCGCCGTCCATCGGTGTCGGCCAGGTGACCGCGCTCAATGGCATCCTGAGTGGCAACAACATCCTGAGCGGCAATGTCGTCCAGGGCATTCTGAACGGCAACAAGACCAACGTCCTTACCGGCGTTCTCAGCGGTATCGGCGTCAATGTCCTTGGCGGCAACAGCTACAAGCTGGGCGGCCGTCACTGAGCAGGAAAGTCACGGGCATCCTTATGTCACGTGTCGTGGGCAGGAGGGTCTTCAACACCCTCCTGCCTCCGCTTGTGGGCCTACCCAGTCAAGCGCGGGAATGAGCTAGATCTTCGCCCGCAGGCCCACAAATGCATCGACCGTGTGTTCGCGCTCGTCGATCACGGTCTTGAAGGTCTCGGAAACGTCGACGCGAACGACAATGGCCATCGATTTGGTCGCGTTGTACGTCGCTTCGGCATAGACGCCCTTGCGGCGCTCCTGGTTCTCGTAGAGCAAATTGTCCTTGAGCTCATAGAAGATGCCGGAAGCGATGCCGAGGTTTTCGCGCACCTTCATGCCAAGTTCCAGTTCCGCGCGCTGCAGCCACGAAGCCAGGGGGTCGTCGGTTTCGGACGTTTCGTAGCGGCCGAAATAGGTGCCGCGCAGCTCGAAGCCGTGCGGCAGAGGCTTGCCGAAGGTGACTTGCCAGGTCGGACGCCAGCGCTGGTAGATGTTATCGGCGCCGCGCAGGAACTGCGCACCCAAGGCCACGCCGAGCGTCGAACCATCGGTGGCCTTGTAGGCCGCCTCGGCGCGCAGCGTATAGGCGTTGAACGACAGGAACAGCGGCGGGTAACCGATTTCCTCGACGCTGGCGAAGAGCGCAGACGCGGACGCGCCGAAGGCAAGCTGGCCAACTGTTCGGGTGACCCGAGCCGCCAACTGGAAGAGATTGCGGTCGGCATGCAGCTTCGCCGGCAAGATGAGATCTTCCTGGAAATGCGTCGCGCCGAGCTTTTCGTAGCTGTCGGCGGCCTCGAGGATCAGCGATGTGGCGTTGCCGAGGTCGATGCCGAGTTGTGTCTGGGCGCCGAAGACCTGCTTGAACTCCCGCGTACCCAGCGTCAGCGGGCCGATATCCAGATTGTCGCCGGTGCTGGAGACGCGATAGCTCAGCGATCCCCTCAGTTCGAGACCCGGGCCGAGCCGGCGGAAGGCCTCGGCCGACAGCGACAATCCGCGGTCGTCCTCGATCGACGTCTTGTCGTAATGCGTTACCTGGAAGTCCGCGCTGAATTTCGCGTTGGCGTCGTTGTCGCCCCATTGCTGCTGCAGCGAACCGCGCAACAGTGTGTACCAGTCCTTGACCGCATGGTCGCTGTCCAGCGCGTTGTTGGTCCAATGCCTTTCGAGACTGCCGGTGATTGTCGGATCGGTCGCTATTTCGGCAGCCGGTGCTGTTGATGGTTCTGCCCTGGCGGTCACGGCCGCGCAGGCCATCAGCAGGCCTAGGCCGGCGCTGCCAAGCAATCTGCGGGAAAGTGGAGCGACCGTCTGTCCTTCTGCCGGTCGGCGCTTTCGGGAAACCATGCTCCGCGCTCTCCGGACTGAAACCCCTTCCGCCATGCGGGGGTGGCGCAGCGGAAGGGGCTGGAGGTAAACCGCTGTGAAGCGGAAGGAACAGGCACTCTTGCCTGCAGGAGTACTGTGGCATTGAACCCATAAGGTGTGTTTTCCAGACTATTCTCCCTATGCGTGTAGGCAATTGTACCTGAGGTATTTGTTCGCATCGGGAACCTGAAGCGGTCGCTGATTGTTTCTCATCGCGCCGCAGCGTCGAGGATTCCGATAGATGGAAAAGCATTTCACCAAGGTTGCCAACTGGGTCGCCCGCATAGCCGGCCTGCCGCCGACATTCGCCGTCTGTTGCCTCATCATCATCGCCTGGGGGGTGAGCGGTCCGTTCTTCGGCTTTTCGGACACTTGGCAACTCGTCATCAACACGGGCACGACCATCATCACCTTCCTGATGGTCTTCCTGATCCAGAACACTCAGAACCGCGACGGCGCGGCGATCCAGGCCAAGCTCGACGAACTGATCCGGGTCGGCAAGGGCCACAACCACTTCATCGGCATCGAGCATCTGACCGAATCCGAAGTCGAGGAAATCCGCGCCAAATGCGAGCGTGCGGCAAAGCGGCATGACGAACAGATCGCCGACATCGCGGCGAAGAAGGCCGTGGCACAGAAGCGCGGGTCGAAAAAGCAAGCGGCCTGAAGATCAGCCTTTCATGAAGGCTGCGAAACTGCCTTTGTGGTCCGGATGCCAGCGCGACAAAGCGGGGCGGTTCTCGATGATGTCGCCGATCGCCCAGGCCATGCGCTTTTCATCCAGCGGCCGGGCCGCCTCATTGTCCGGGCACAGGATGTAGAAATCTCCCCTGGTCAGGGATTCCAGCATGAAATCCACAACCTGTTCGCCGGTCCAGGCGCCGGCCGGTTTTTCCGTCGCACCCTCGGTCAGACCGGTAAAGGTGAAGCCGGGGATCAGCAGATGGGCAGCGACATGGGCGCCGGGTTCGTTGCGCAACGCGTGCGCCAGGCCTTCCGTGAAGGCTTTCACTCCTGCCTTGGAGACATTGTAGGCAAGATTGCCGGGCGGCGTGGTGATGCCTTGCTTGGAGCCTGTGTTGACGATCAGACCCGGCCTGGCCGAGGCCAGCATGCGCGGCGCGAAGGCCTCCACGCCATGCACAACGCCCCAGAAATTGATGTCCAGCAGCCGTTTCCAGGCATCGCGGTTTTCCCACGGCTTTCCGGGGTTGTCGCCCACGCCGGCATTGTTCATCAGCAGCGACACGCCGCCGAAGGCGCCGAACGCCCTCTCGGCGAGA
>NZ_RZRP01000355.1:0-6210 GCF_003997795.1 Mesorhizobium sp. M7A.F.Ca.US.005.03.2.1
GTAGGTGGCCAGCGAAATCTCGCGCAAGCCTTCCAGATATTGCCGCGGAAACATCGCGTCCTCGATAACGCCGTCCTCGCGAACGACCTGCAGATTGTCGACGGCGATCTGGGCATCCGCGCTTTCGGCACGCGCGATCATCCTGGCGAGCCGGCCGGGAAAGACCGCGTCGTCGGAATCGAGAACCGCGATCCATCTGCCGCGGGCGGCATCGAGGCCGGCATTCCTGGCGCCGCCCGGGCCGCGATTGCTTGGCAGGGCGATGACACGGACGATATCCCCGGGATAGGCCCGCGCAACATCGAGCGTCGCATCGCGCGACTTGTCGTCGACGACGATGATTTCGACGCTGACACCCTTCTGGGCGATGGCGCTGGCGATCGCCCGATCAAGGGTCGTCTCGGCATTGTAGGCGGCAATAACGAAGGAAACATCGGGGATAGAGCTGACGTCAGGCTGCACGCTTGCCTCCCTGCTGTGGCGACGGCTGGCCATAGAGGCGGATTTCGCGGATGCCGACGAGGCCGCTGACGACACCAAGATGCATAATGCCGCGCAGCACGCTGCGGTTCCTGCGTACCGGACTGACGACGACCGGAAGTGCCGAGGCGAAGCAATAGATGGCCTTTGCCGAGGCCAGGCCGACCTGCTTGGCCAGACCGATTCCGCTGGCGCTGCTGCCCAGGAGATGGCCATGCGTCTGGCCGACGCGGAAGCGGCGGCGGCCGAGCCAATCGAATGCCGCCCTGGAGCGCGGCACCACCTCCTCGACCCATGCCTCGGGCGAGAAGGCGATGCGGCCGCCTGCCTTGTGCATCTGGTCGAAGAATTCGGTGTCCTCGCCGCCGGTCTGGCCACGCGCCAGGCTGAAGCGGCGGCCGCGCAGGCTGTCCGAGCCCATCCGCAGCAGAACGTTGCAGGTGTAGCCGGTCTGGATCTCGCCGCGCACCCAGACGGGCAAGGTCGAATGGAAATCGCCGCGCCGCATCCAGTCCGGCGCGTCCGGGCGATAGCGCGCCCTGACCGGGCCGAGCACGGCGGCGGCACCGCTTTGCTGCGCCATCGCGACCAGTTCGGCAAGCCATGGCGTCGTGGCCGTCTCGTCGTCATCGATGAAGGCGACGAAATCCGCGGTGCTCGCATCGAGGCAGGCGTTGCGGGCGATCGAGATGTTGCGCGCCGGGGCGTGCTGATAGTGGATCGGCACCGTCAATTCCCGCGACAGCGCCGCCACCAGGTCACGGGCCGATGGGGTGTCGTCATTGTCGGCGACGACGATGCGGACATCGAATCCCACCGGCATCTCCATGGCGTCGAGCGAGCGCAGCGTGTCGGCCAGTTCCGGCCGGCGGAACGTGCAGACGCCGATGTCGATGCTGCGGTCCTTTGCCGACACCGCCATCAGGCCACTCCTCGTCGCGAGCCGAGGCCGAGAAGCTGCAGCCAGAAGCCGACCGACCAGCCAAGATGCATGACCATGGCCGAGACACCGGCCAGCGCAACGTCGGCCTTGCGCTGGCGGATAGCCGCCACTAGCCCGTAGCCCAGGCAAACCGACGCCCACAGCAGCAGCGGCATCGCCGCCAGCCAGTGCACGAAGGAGAAGGCCGCCAGCAGCACCACCGGGAACACCAGCAGCGGCACCATCTGCCTCACCTTCGGGATGACGCGATGCTTCAGTACATTCTTGGCACGCCCGCGACCGTAGCCGAGATACTGGAAATAGAGGCCTGAGAGCGAGGCACGCGGGTAGTAGACCATCTGCGTCTTGCCGCTCATCCAGATCTTGTAGCCGGCCTTGCGCAGGCGATAATCGAGCTCGGCGTCCTCGTTGTGGCTGAACGTTTCGTCATAGCCGCCGACGGCACCGAACGCCGATATCCGCATCAGTGCATGATGGCCGTGATCGATCCACTGTCCCTGCGAAAGATGCCTATGCTTCGAGCCGCCGGTGCCGAGCTTGGAGTTCTGCGCCGCGGCCGCCGCTTTCTGCACGGCACCGCTGCCGCTGGTCAGCATCGAAACGACAACCGAATCCGCTGATGTAGCCAGGGCTTCCTCGACCAGCCGGTCGCAATAATCGTCGGGATAACCGCCATGCGCATCGATGCGGATGAGATAGTCGGCACCATCGCCGAAAGTACCGACGGCGAGATTGATCGCCGCGCTCTGGATACGCCGCTTGTTGTGGAGCAGGATAACCCGCGGGTCCCTGGCAATGACGTCGTCTACGATGGAAAGCGTGCCGTCGGTGCTGCCGCCGTCGGCGACGATGATCCGGGCGCCAAGCCGGGCGGCCGCGGGCCGCAATTGATCGAGCAGCGCACCGATATGGGCGGCTTCGTTCAGGCATGGGATGACGATCAGGCTGGATGAGGGTTTTTCCGTCTGCATCATCAACCTCTGTCCATCTTGCCCCTGTCCATTCCCGGCCATCCTAAGCCAATGCCTCGGCGGCAAACGAACCGGGCACGGCCGTCAGGCTGCGCAGCCGCTCGACAAGCGCACGGCAATCGCTGCGATCGTAGCTCCAGGTTCTCGGGTTGCGCGCCAGAACACGCCCCTTCAGCCTGGCGAAGCGATGCTCCTCCATCTTGCCTAGCGCGGCTTCGAGCGCTTCGGGCGACGCCTGCGGCAACAGCACGCCGATATCCTGCTGCTTGAGGAACCGCCCGGTCTCGGTATTGCCCATCGAGATCGGCACCGCGCCGAAACGACAACCCTCATAGAGCCGGTTGGGCAGAAGCCATTCGGAGTTCTGCCCCGCTTCGAAGAAATCGATCGCCCAGGAAAAATGGACATCGTTGTAGATCGCCGCCATGTCTTCCGGATTGCGGTAGGGCCCGAGAAACGACAGCCATGGCTCGGCCTCGACAAAGCCGTGAAAGTCAGGGAATTCCGACAAAGCCGGACGGCCGCGCAGCACGATCTCGAAGCGGCCCTCCGTGCGGCGGGAGAAATCAGCCAGCAGCTCGAGCGAGCGGCGGCAGCGCAGCGCGCCGAACCAGCCGATCCGCCATGGCGGGCCGACCGGGCTCAATTCAGCCTCCGGAGCGCCGGGCACAATCGTCGCGGCCTCGAAATATTTGTTTTCGACCAGCTCAATGGGTGCCGCGACCTGGCCGAACGGCTTGAAATAATTGGCGATGAAGGCAGGCGAACTGGTCACCAGCAGCTTCACATCCCTGGCCAGAAATCGTTCGGTGGCACGCAGCGCCTTGCCCAGGACATCGTTGCGCAGCACAAGCCGATGAATGTCGAGGCACTCGTATACGATCGGAACCGATGCACCGAAGGCTGACCTGGCGCGGCGGGCAAGCGCCAGCATTTCCAGGTTGCGCGCGACGATGACATCCGGCTTTGGCATGCCGCCCAGCTTCGAGCCTATCGAAACGGCTGCTTTGGCTACGGCCGCGAGGCGTTGGCCGAATCGCCCGTCACGCGTCCCGCCGAGGTCGATCGGGCGCAGTCCCTCGATATCCGCAATCGGATTCGCGGTGCGACGGAATCCGGCCAAGGTGACCTGGGCCCCACCTGCCCTGAGCATCGTGATCCGCCGGCGCACCGCCGGGTCGGAAACGTCGTGCACTAGGTACAAGACATGCAGCATAAAAACTCGACCGCTGTTGGCCCACCCGAGGGAATGCTAGTACAGCTCTTGCTGCATCGCAACATTTTTGCTGCACCAATCGACGTTTTCTGTTGCACTGCAAAATTATTGCCGTAGTTTGTGGTCGGCGGCGGTCGTGGATTTTCGGGCTCGAAAATCCACGTAAAAAATCAGGAATCCTGAATTTGGAAGCCAATGCATTCGATCCGCCAGAAGGCTCCTTGCGCAAATCGGTTGGGCGCGGCGCGGTCGTCACGGCCATGGCGCAATCGGTGCGGGTCGCGACACAGATTCTGTCGGTTATCGTCCTGTCCCGGTTGTTGTCGCCACAGGATTTCGGTGTCGTGGCGATGTGCGCGCCGGTGCTTGCCTTTATCGCACTGTTCCAGGATTTCGGCCTGACCCAGGCAACGATCCAGAAATCAGGCATCCGGCATGAGGAGGTGAACTACCTCTTCTGGATCAATGTCGCCGTCAGCGCGATCCTGGCTTGCGTGCTTGCGGGTGCGGCGCCGCTGGTTGCTGCCTTCTATGGCGAGCCGCGCGTGACAGGTCTGGTGGCTGCGTTCGGGCTGCAGATCATGGCCTATGGGCTTGGCGCCCAGCATCTGGCGCTCTTGACGCGCCGTATGCAGTTCGGCCGGCTGGCCGTCATCGACGTCGCCAGCGCCATCGCCGGGCTTGCCGTGTCGATCGCCTGGACCTTCATCGATCGCTCCTATTGGGCCCTGTTTGCCGGCACGCTGACCGGTGCCGTGCTGCCGACGCTCTGCTACTGGGCGAGTTCGCGCTGGCGTCCGGGCCTGCCGCGCAAGGTCGCCGGCATCGGCGAGCTGATCAATTTCGGCGCCGGCATCACCGGCTTCAACTTCGCCAATTTCTTTGCCCGCAACCTCGACAACGTGCTGATCGGCAAATATTGGGGCGAGGCGCAGCTCGGCCTCTATGACCGCGCCTACAAGCTGCTTCTGTTTCCGCTGAGCCAGATCACCAATCCCTTGTCGAAGGTGATGGTTCCAGCACTTTCCAGGCTGAAGGACGAGCCGGATCGCTACCGCAGCGCCTATCTGCGCGTCATGCCGCTGATCCTGCTGGTGGCGCTTCCCGGTGTCGCCTTCGCCACCGCGATGTCGGATGTGCTGATCCCCTTCGTGCTCGGCGAGCAATGGCGCGCAAGCGCCTCGATTTTCCTGGCGCTCGGCTTTGCCGGGCTGCTGCAGCCGCTCAACAATCCGGCGGGGTGGCTTTTCGTCAGCCAGGGCCGCTCCGGCGATTTCATGCGCTGGGGCATCATAACGGCCGTAACGTCGGTGCTGGCTTTCATGCTCGGCCTGCCCTATGGCGCGCTGGGCGTGGCGATCGCCTATGCGATCAGCGAATATCTGCGGACGCCTTTCCTATGGCTCTATGTCGGCAAGAGCGGACCGCTGCAGGCGCATCATGTGCTGCGCGCGGCAACGCCGTTCGTGCTTGGCGCCCATCTGGCGCTGGCCGCGATCTGGTTCGTCAAGCCAGCGCTGCCGCAGCAGCATGTCGTCGCCCTGGCCAGCAGCGCCGTGTTCGCCTACCTCATCACGATCATCATCGCACTGGCATTCGCCTCCGGCCGCGAAGCCTTGCGCGAGGCGCTCAAGATGCTGCCGGCAAGGCTGCCTGCGGCAGCGCCGCGCGAAGCGCAATAATTTGGGCGTCTTCGACTGCTACGGACATCTCCTCCAGGACCAGGTCTGAACCATGCACTACCGATCGATCTCCGATATGAACGACGCCATCGTCAGGGGCCTGCACCGGCTGCCGCGCGACATCGACCTGGTCGTCGGTGTGCCGAGAAGCGGCGTTTTGGCAGCGACGCTGGTCAGCCTTGCGGCGAACATTCCGATGACCGATCTCGACAGCTTCCTGGCTGGGCGAATCTACACATCAGGCGTCACCAAGCGCCGGGCCGCTCTCGACCGCAAGGTTTCCGAGATGCGCAAGGTGCTGGTGATCGACGACAGCGTCGCCGGCGGCAATGCCATGCGCGACGCACGCGCCCGCATCCAGGCTGCGGGCATCGAGGCGGACTTCACCTTTGCCGCCGTGTTCGGCCTTGAGCCCCTGCACCAGGAAACCGACCTCGTCTTCGAGGTCGTGCCGCATCCGCGCATGTTCCAGTGGAACTTCATGCATCACAAATTCCTGGCGCAATGCTGCGTCGACATTGACGGCGTGCTGTGCCTCGACCCGACAGAGGCGGAAAACGACGACGGCCCGGCCTATGAGAAATTCCTCAGCGAAGCGCGGCCGCTCCATGTCGCGACCCACAGGATCGGCTGGCTGGTCACCAGCCGGCTGGAGAAATACCGCGCGCTCACCGAGGCATGGCTCGCCAAGCATGAAATCAAATACGACCAGCTGATCATGCTCGATCTGCCGAGCAAGGCGGAACGGCAACGACTCGGCGCGCATGGCAGTTTCAAGGCCGATTTCTACCGCAAGTCCGATGCCATCCTGTTCATCGAGAGCGAGCACGAACAGGCGCTGAAGATCACCGAACTGTCAGGCAAGCCGGTGCTGTGCGTCGAAACGCATATGGTCAGCTTCCCCGACGCGCTGTCGCT
>NZ_RZRP01000356.1:0-6208 GCF_003997795.1 Mesorhizobium sp. M7A.F.Ca.US.005.03.2.1
GCTTCATGCGCTGCAGAAAGGCCGCGTCGACGCGCGTGCTTGGTCCAGCCAGGGTCAAGGCGCCGAGCAGGACGCCCCCCGGCCCGAATACCGGCGCCGACACGCCCCCGGTCTCGGGGTCGCGGTCGCCGACGGCGAGACAGTTGCAGGTCTTGCGGATGGTCTCGTAGGGTTCGCCCTGCTGGCCCGAAAACGCTGCGAGCACGCGGCCGCCCGAGCCGAGCAGCAAAGGCAATACGTCGCCTTCGCGTATCGTGTAGCGGATCGGGTGCTTGGATTCGACGCGGTAAAGACAGGTGCGGACATCGCCCGAGCGAACGTAGAAGGCAACGCTTTCCCAGCTTCGCTCGGAAAGATCGCGCATGATCGGCAGCAGGATGTCGACCGCCACGACCGAACGCTGGTAGAGCGCACCGAGCCGAAACGTCGCGGGTCCGACGCGGTAGCGCCCATTGTCGAGGCGCTCGAGCAATCGTCCGCGCAAAAGGGAATTCGCAAGCCGCAGGATGGTGCTCTTGTAGAGGCCGGTGCGCGCCGCGATTTCGGCTAGGCTGAGCGACCGGTCCTCCGTGCTGAAGGCATCGAGGATGGCAATCGCCCGATCGAGTGCTGCAACACCTTCGGCGCGGTCGATTTCCGCATCTGCCGATTTGCTTGGCGAATCCATGGCGGTTCCAGTTTGAAGAAAGCCGAGCGACGCGACTGTGTCGCGCCGCCAAATCGTTCTGTCCAGTAGAATATCGTTTCCGTTGACAGAACTCCGTAACATCTGCTTGAAATCGATGACGGGTCTGGATGCAGGCGCGTTTTGGCGGGCACCGGAGGAGGTGTCGTGATTTGGAGGAATCCCATGCTGGACAGACGCAGATTTTTGATGAGCACCGCAGCCGTGGGTGCCGGGCTGATGACGTCGCATCTTTCTCCCGCTTTGGCCGAAGGCGCGCCCCAGATACAGCTCTTCGTGCCTGCCGCACCGGGTGGTGGCTGGGACCAGACGGCGCGCACGATCGACCAGGTGCTGCGCAGTGAAAAGCTCATCTCGGGTTCGCAGATCACCAATGTCGGCGGCGCCGGCGGGACTGTCGGGCTGCCGCAATTCATCAGCCAGTGGAACGGCAAAGGCAATTCCCTGATGGTTGCCGGCATGGTCATGGTTGGCGCCATCATTGCCAACAAGGCCGCCAACAATCTGACGCAGGTCACCCCGATCGCCCGCCTTACCGGCGAGTTCGAAGCCTTGGTCGTGCCGGCGGAGTCGCCGTTCAAGACGGCCGCTGATTTCGTCGCCGCGCTCAAGGCCGATCCGACAAAGGTTCCTGTCGCCGGCGGCTCCGCAGGCGGTTCCGATCACATCCTGTTCGGCCTGATTGCCAAGACTGTCGGCGTGCCGGCGACAAACCTGTCCTACGTGCCGTTCGCCGGCGGCGGTGAGGCGTTGTCGGCGCTGCTCGGCAACCAGGTCGCGGCCGGCATCTCCGGCTTTGGCGAGTTTTCCGAGCAGGTCAAGGCGGGCGCGCTGCGGCTGCTCGCCATCTCGGCAGACAAGCGCCAGGACGGCATCGATGCGCCGACGCTGAAGGAGGCCGGCATCGATGTCGAACTGTTCAACTGGCGCGGCGTCTTCGCACCGCCGGGTATTTCCGACGCCGACAAGGCAGCGATGATCACCCTGATCGAGACCATGGCCAAGAGCGACGCGTGGGCGACCGAATGCAAGAACCGCAACTGGACGCCGATCCTGCTCACCGGCGACGACTATGCGAAGTTCGTCACCGAGGATTCAGCCCGCATCGAGGCGATCCTGAAGGATCTCGGGCTCGCCTGATCCATCGTCATAGGGGCGGCGCAGGTCGCCCCTTCTCGCATGAAATGCAAGCCGGCATGACCCTGCGGTGGGGAGCAAGCATGCGGCGCCGGGCATTTTCGCCAACCATACTTGGCCAGCTCTCCTGGGGAGGACAATCATGAGCACCAGCGACCAGCAGCCGGCGCCGTCGCGGCTTGCCGTGCCGGAATTGTTGATAGGCATCGGGCTCCTGGCCTGCGCCGGCGCCGTTGCCTGGCAGACGCTGGCGATCCCGGTGTCGCCGCTCTACTCCAAGGTCGGCCCGACCGTCTTTCCCTACCTTACCATGGTTGGCCTGGTGGTACTTTCGCTGTTGCTCATCCTTGCCGCGCTTCGCGGCGGCTGGCAGCCGGAGGAGGAAAAGGAGACGCCGACCGACTGGAAGGCAATGGGCTTCGTCGTTATCGGCCTGATCGCCAATCTGCTGCTCATCCAACCGCTCGGCTTCACGGCGGCATCCGTCATCATGTTCGTGCTCGTCTGCTACGGCTTCGGCAGCAAGCGTACGCTGCGGGACGTCGTGCTCGGCCTTATCCTGGCGCTGGCCGCCTATTTCGGCTTCGCCAGGGCGCTCGGCGTCAACATCGGTGCCGGTTTCATCGAGAACCAGCTGAACACGGTCATCGATGCGTTCATCACCATGTTGAGGGGCTGACGCCATGGAAACGCTCGGACATCTGGCACATGGCTTCTCGGTCGCCTTCACCCCGGTCAACCTTCTGTGGTGCCTGCTCGGCACCACGCTTGGTACCGCCATCGGTGTGCTGCCCGGTCTTGGGCCGGCGCTGACCATCGCGCTGCTTTTGCCGATCACCTATCAGGTGGCGCCGGAGGCATCCTTCATCCTGTTTGCCGGCATCTATTACGGCGCCATGTACGGCGGCTCGACGACGTCGATCCTGCTCAACACGCCCGGCGAAAGCGCCACCATCGTCACCGCGCTGGAAGGCAACAGGATGGCGCGTTCCGGCCGCGGCGGTGCAGCCCTCGCCACCTCGGCGATCGGCTCGTTCGTCGCCGGCACGATCGGCACGATGGGCGTCGCTTTCCTGGCGCCGGTGGTGGTCAAATTCGCGCTGGCCTTCGGCCCGGCCGAATATTTCTCGCTGATGGTGCTGGCCTTCATCACCGTCTCGGCGGTGCTCGGCTCGTCTTCCGTTCGCGGCCTGACCAGCCTGTTCGCAGGCTTCGTCATCGGCATGATCGGCGTCGACCTGCAGACCGGCCAGCCGCGCTTCACCTTCGGCATGACCGAACTGCTCGACGGCGTCGACGTCATCATCGCCGCCGTTGGCCTGTTTGCCGTCGGCGAGACGCTGTACATGGCCTCGCGCCGCTATGCCGGCAAGGACGAGATCGTGCCGCTGAAGGGCTCGCTCTACATGACGGCGGCCGAGTGGGGACGTTCGTGGAAACCCTGGCTGCGCGGCGCCGCGATCGGCTTCCCGATCGGCGCCATGCCGGCGGGCGGCGCCGAAATCCCGACTTTCCTGTCCTATGCCATCGAAAAGAAGCTGTCGAAGCACAAGCAGGAGTTCGGCACGGTCGGCGCCATCGAAGGCGTTGCCGGCCCCGAGGCCGCCAACAATGCGTCCGCAGCCGGCGTGCTGGTGCCGATGCTGACGCTTGGCCTGCCGACCTCGGCGACGGCGGCGATCATGCTGTCGGCGTTCCAGAGCTACGGCATCAATCCCGGACCACTGCTTTTGACGACCCAGGGCGACCTCGTCTGGGGGCTGATCGCCAGCCTGTTCATCGCCAACGTCATCCTGGTCATCCTCAACCTGCCGCTGATCGGGCTGTGGGTGCGGCTGCTGAAAATCCCGGCGCCGCAGCTCTATGCCGGCATCCTGGTGTTCGCCACGGTCGGCACCTATGGCATTTCGCAATCGCCCATCGACCTCGTCATCCTCTATCTGCTGGGGGCCGCCGGTTTCCTGATGCGGCGGTTCGATTTTCCGACCGCGCCTGTCATCATCGGCATGATCCTTGGGCCGCTCGCCGAAACCCAGTTCCGCCGGGCGATGACCATCTCGAATGGCGACTGGTCCGTGTTCTACACCCACAAACTGTCGCTGACACTGCTGACGCTCGCCTTCATCGGCCTCGCCGGCCCGCATATCTGGGCCTTCATCGAGCATCGTCGTCGGCGCGGACCGGAGCATGTGCCCGGCGATGCCTGATCGATCCATGACGCCATGACAGAACTGCTTTCCGGTATTCGCGTCCTCGACCTGACCAATGTCCTGGCCGGTCCCTACTGTGCCTATCAGCTGGCGCTGCTGGGCGCCGACGTGATCAAGGTCGAGGCGCCGCAAGGCGGCGACCTCGCCCGCCAGCTCGGCGGCTCGCCGAAGCTGAACAGCGCCGGCATGGGCGCCTCGTTCCTGGCTCAGAACGCCGGCAAACGGTCGGTTGTGCTCGACCTCAAGAAGCAAGCCGATCGCGAGCGCTTTTTCGATCTGGTGGCCAGCGCCGACGCACTGGTGGAGAATTTCCGCCCCGGCGTGATGGATCGGCTGGGGCTTGGCTACGAGGCACTGAAGACGGTCCGTCCGGGCCTCGTCTATTGCGCGATATCGGGTTTCGGCCAGACCGGGCCAATGCGCGATAATCCTGCCTATGACCAGATCATCCAGGGCCTGTCTGGGATCATGAGCATCACCGGCACACCGGAAACGGCGCCGCTGCGGGTCGGCTATCCCGTCGCCGATACGCTTGGCGGACTGGTCGGCGCGTTCGCCATCGCCTCGGCGCTGGTGCGGCAGAAGACGAGCGGCGAGGGTGCCTTTCTCGACGTCTCGATGCTCGAATGCACACTTTCCGCACTTGGCTGGCCGGTTTCCAACTATCTGACCGCAGGTATCGACCCCATGCCGATGGGCAACGAGAACATGACGGCGGCACCCTCCGGTGCGTTTCGCACCGGCGACGGGCTCATCAACATCGCCGCCAACAAGCAGGAGCAGTTCGTGGCGCTGTGCCGGCTGATCGGCCGGCCGGAATTGGCTTCCGATATCCGCTATGCAGAGCGCGAGACGCGCAAGCGCAACCGTGCGGCGCTTAAAGTCGAGATCGAGGACGCCCTGGCGGGCGCCTCGGCGGCGGCCTGGGAAGAGACGCTCAATCGCGCCGGCGTGCCTGCCGGCAGGGTGCTGACGATCCCGCAAGTGCTGGCCGAGCCCCAAGTCCTCGAGCGCCAGGTGACCGCGCATTTCGACGATGTGGCTGGCATGGACAAGCCGCTGACCGTTTTGCGCGGCGGCTTCATGGTCGATGGCGAGGCGCCCTTGCCGACAAAGCCGCCGCCGGCGCTCGGCGAACATATGAGCGAGGTGTTCGCCGACCTGCCGCCCCACGCCAGGACAAAGGCACGCGCATGAGCGGCACGGAGAAGAAGACGGGCCGTGAGCGCGGCGAGGAATGGTGGCAGACCGATATCATCGAGATGCGGCCTGGTGTCATCCGGCTGCGCGGCTACGAGATCCAGGATCTGATCGGCCGCGTCAGCTTTCCGGCTGTCATCTGGCTGATGCTGCGCGGCGAACTGCCCAGCGAGGACCAGGCAGAATTGCTCGGCATTGCCTTGGCTGCCGCCGTCGACCATGGACCGCAGGCGCCATCGATTGCCATCGCGCGCATGGCTGCAACCTGCGGCGTCGGTATCAACAGCGCCATGGCCTCAGCCATCAACGTTCTCGGCGACGTGCATGGAGGCGCCGGCGAGCAGGCGCTTTCCTTCTATGGTGACATTGCCGTGGCGATCGATGCCGGGATGACGCTGAATGAGGCGGTCTCGGCGCGGCTCGACCGGTTCTTCGCCGAGGAGAAGGGCTATGTGCCGGGGCTCGGGCATCGCTTCCATCCCGTCGACCCGCGCGCGCCGCGCTTGCTGGAACTGACCCGCGAATTTGCCGCACGCGGTGCCGTCAATGGGCGTTTCGCCGATATCGCCGAAGCGGTCGAGGCGGATGTCGAACGCCGCAAGGGGAAAAAAATACCCCTCAACATCGATGGCGCCACCGCCGTCATCTATGGCGAACTCGGTTTTCCGCCGCCGCTGACGCGAGGGCTTTTCGTGCTGTCGCGCTCGGTCGGCATCCTGGCGCATGCCTGGGAGCAGTCGCAGCAGGCCGAGCGAAACAAGGGGCCGCTGCCGCGCGAGTGGCTGTGGGCCTATACCGGCACGCCGGTGCGGCCGTTTCCCGAAAGCGATGACCCCGGCGAGTGAGGCTCTACGCCTGGTCCACCTGCACAGGGATCTTCAGCGTCTTCACCAACGTTGAAAGATCCGGCTCGTCGATGAGCATGGCCGCATCGGCTGGCGCCAGCCCGGCCCGCTGGCGTCGTTTGGCTTCCTGC
>NZ_RZRP01000357.1:0-6199 GCF_003997795.1 Mesorhizobium sp. M7A.F.Ca.US.005.03.2.1
GCTATCCTGAGGCGACAGGCCCTTGCCCGTTCGCCCTCGCCGCAACGCAACAATCGGCGGCGCGGGCGAACGGGCAAGGGCCTGTCGCCTCAGGATAGCCGAACGCTCCGCGTTCGTGAGGTCGCGACCGGCTCGCATGCCTGTGCCACTGGCGTCAGAATTACGAGACAATCAGCCCAGATCAGTTGGCACCATCGGCTTCGGCGCGCACAAAATGTTCTTCGATCTCAAGCCTATGGGCATCCGCCAGCGGATCTTCGGCGCCCGACCTCAAGAGCGCGCTCCCGTTGGGAGAGGACACCAAAAACAGCAGTCTACCGTCAGCAGCAACTGTCCAACTGACGACCGATCCTCCCTCGCTCGGAATCAGCATCGATGGCAAAGCAACTGCTCCTGCCGTATCAATTCCAGCCCTGCGCAAAAGAAGGTCGAGGGCTGCTGGTGCCCCGTATTCATCAGCCAGTTCGATGACTGTCGCTATTGAATCAGCGCCGACATGCGACAGCTTCAGACCGACACGTGGAGCACCTTCGCCAAGTAACTCATCAACGCTATCGACCGGTCCGAGGTCGAGTTGCAGTTCTGTACCATCAGCAGCCAGGTACTGGTATGCAGCCGCATGCGTTGGCGTGACTACGCACAAACGCACCCTGCCGGCGTTGGTTACGACCGGAAATGTCATCTGCTTCTCGCCATCTATGTCCAACATCCGTCCTTTGCCGAGCCCGAGCTTAACCTCGGGCTGCGGCAAAGCTGCACAGGCGAGCCCGATGCCCACTTCAAGTCGGCTCGTCATCACTGCTTTCAGATGGAACACCGAACGATGGCGCAATCGAGGTTCGCGCCTGGAGTTGGCCATCACAATGTCAAGAGTGGCCTCCTGGCATTCGGCATCGTCGACAATCTCCAGTTCAGGCCAGGAGGCTATCCAACCCACTGCGCGGGCAAGCATCGGGACGCTGTCTTCCTCCTTGTAAAAAAGATCGTCGAGTCCATCAAGGAAATCAGCGCGGCCACCTTCGAATCCAGTCTGTTCCTCCGCTTCCTTGGGATGTTCCCGGACCCAAGCAACCATCTGTTTCAAAATAGCTAAATGGTTTTCTGCTCGCATTCCAGCCAAAGCCAAATGCACATCCGAGGTGACTTTATCGAGGTGATCACGGTAATTGTGAATAAATTGGCTATGGCCGCCATTAGCCACTTCCATCCCGTATAGGTAAGCGTGAAAAAACTGCCTCGCTGACGGCGGTATTTCGTGATCTTTGTAGAGGCCCTGATCAAACATTGCGGTCACGAAATCCATGACTGCAGTCACGAGGTCAGCAACGTAGTTTTCCTTAGCGGCGCGCTCGACTGCTGAAAACGGGACAACAATTGAAGTCACGCGCGGACTGGCCGTCGGTTGCTCCGGCTGGTGCGCCGAAATCGTTGTCGACTGCTGCAGCCTTTTCTTTCGCGAAAAAATTCCGAACATTCCAAAGCCTTCTTACCCGGAGGAAAGCAATACCGGTAGATCAGAGTCTGTCAGCAGAATATCACTTGGAAAAGTGGATAAAAAGGCGCTTGAAATTCATTTTCACTGCGTCTTACCAATATTTTGAAGAACACTTCAACCGATAGTTTGAAGAACACTCCAAAAACTGACCTCGAGGCTTCGTCGCGAACTCAGCAAAGAGCAGCCAAACCAAAATTATCGGTTCTGTGCCTGTCGGCAGACCGCTGCCTCGCCCGTCCTTGGTGAGACAGCGCCATCATGGACCATTTGGCGATGCTGACGCACTCAACAAGGAGTCCCCTACATGCAGAAACCACCTGCCCCCCAAGCGCATCTCGTCACTGCCGGTCTCGCTTTCGGCGAGTCGCCGCGCTGGCATGACGGACGGCTGTGGCTTTGCAACTGGGGCACCGGCGAGATTATCGCCGTCGATGCCGACGGCAACCGCGAGGTCATGCTCACCGTACCGGCTGTCCTGCCCTACTCCATTGACTGGCTGCCGGATGGCCGCCTGCTCGTCATCTCCGGCCGCGAAGGGCTGCTGCTACGACAGGAGGCCGACGGGAGCCTCGTCACTCGCGCCGATTTGCGTGACCTGTCGAAAAGCCCTTGGAACGAGATCGTCGTCGACGGGCGCGGCAACACCTATGTCAATGGCGGCGGACCGGCGCCGGCTTCTGGCGAGCATTTCAGCCCCGGCACCATCGTGTTGATCACGCCGGACGGCGCGGTCCGGCAGGTGGCGGAAAATATCGCCTTTGCCAACGGCATGGCAGTGAGCCCGGACAACAAGACGCTGATTGTCGCGGAATCCCATGCCAATCGGCTGACCGCCTTCGACATTGCCGCCGACGGCAGCCTTGCCAACCGAAGGGTCTGGGCCGACCTCGACGGCTATCCCGACGGCATCTGCCTCGATGCCGAAGGGGCGGCCTGGTATGCGGATGTTCCCAACAAGCGTTGCGTGCGGGTGCGTGAAGGCGGCGAGGTGCTGCAGACAGTGACCGTCGATCGCGGCTGCTTTGCCTGCATGCTGGGCGGCACCGACAGGAAAACGCTGTTCATTCTCGCCGCCGAATGGCGCGGCTTCGAGCATATGGTCAGCGACGCCCGCACCGGCCAGGTGTTCAGCGTCGAAGCGCCGGCACCTGGCATCGGCTGGCCGTAACAGCCTTGCTACAGCCCGGGAACCCTCTGATAGTTGGCGATGTCGGCGCGAACGCCGAGCCGGGCGATCGTCTCCTGCGGGTTGAAGGCGATGCGCTCGTGCGCGGCCTTGACGATCGGCACGACATTGTCGACGGCCGCCTGGCTTTCCCATTCGACGATGGTGACGAGGTTGAATTCGCCCGGCCCGGAGAATTGCTCGAGCAGGAAATCCTGCACGAAGCCATGCTGCAGGCGCAGCAATTCATGCGTTGTCCTGACCTTGGCGAGTATCTCCTCGCGGGCGCCGGCCGGGACGACGAATTTGTCCACCCTGAACACGCTGCCGCCGTTAACAGTCTGATTTATCTTGCTCATTTCGATTGCTCCGTTCCTGGATCATGGTGTTTTTTGGGCTCCAGGAACGGCCTACAATCTCAACTTAAGTTGAGATCAAGTGCAAAAATCAGATCACACGCCGAACCTTCAATTCACCTCCGACGTGCGCCGGCGGACGATGACACCAAGTTCGTCGCCTTCGCGAGCCAAGCGCAGCCGCTCTTCGGCCTCGGTCGCCTCGCGCTGGCGGTCCCACATCGAGGCGTAGAGGCCATGCTTGCGCATCAGCTCGGCATGGGTGCCGCGCTCGGCGATCTGGCCGTCCTGCAGCACGATGATCTCATCGGCCGTGATCACCGTCGACAGGCGGTGAGCGATGACGATGGTGGTGCGGCCACGGCTGACCAGATCGAGCGCGGCCTGGATCTCCTGTTCGGTGTGGCTGTCGAGCGCCGAGGTCGCTTCGTCGAGCATCAGGATCGGCGGCGCCTTCAAAATGGTGCGGGCGATTGCCACGCGCTGCTTCTCGCCGCCCGAAAGTTTTAGCCCGCGTTCGCCGACCATCGACTTGTAGCCGTCAGGCAATCGCTCGATGAACGGGCCGATCTGAGCGAGTTCGGCCGCCTTGCGCATATCCTCCTCGCTGGCACCGATGCGGCCATAGCGGATGTTGTAGGCGATGGTGTCGTTGAACAGCACGGTGTCCTGCGGCACCATGCCGATCGCCCCGCGCAGGCTCTCCTGCGTCACGTCCCTGATATCCTGGCCATCGATCAGCACCTGGCCGCCCTGCACGTCGTAGAAGCGGAACAGAAGCCGCGAGATGGTCGACTTGCCGGCACCCGAAGGCCCGACAATGGCGACGGTCTTGCCGGCCGGCACCTCGAAGCTGATGCCCTTCAGGATCTTCCGGTTCGGGTCATAGGAGAAGTGCACGTCGCGGAACTCGACCTTGCCGGCGCTGACCGCGATTGGCCTGGCATCCGGCTTGTCGACGATCTCCTGCGGCACATCCAGCAGATCGAACATCTGCTCGATATCGGTGAGCCCCTGGCGGATTTCGCGGTAGATGAAGCCGATGAAATTGAGCGGCACCGACAGCTGCATCAGCATGGCGTTGATGAAGACGAAGTCACCGACCGTCTGCGTGCCGGCCTGCACTTCGAGCGCCGACATGCACATGACGATGACGGTGCCCAGGCCGAAGATGATGCCCTGCCCGAAATTCAACCAGCCAAGCGAGGTCCAGATGCGCGTCGCGGCGACCTCGTAGCGTGCTATGGAGCGGTCGAAGCGCTCGGCTTCCATGCCCTCATTGTTGAAATATTTCACCGTCTCGTAGTTGAGCAGCGAGTCGATTGCCTTGGTGTTGGCGTCGGTATCGCTGTCGTTCATGTCGCGGCGGATCGAGATGCGCCAGTCGCTGGCGCGGACCGTGAACCAGACATAGACCCAGACGGTGACCGCGACGACGACCACATATTTCCAGCCATAGGTGTAGGCGAAGATGCCCGTGGTCAGCGCGAATTCGAGGATGGTCGGCGCCGTGTTGAGCATGATGAAGCGCACGATCGTCTCGATGCCCTTGGTGCCGCGCTCGATGATGCGCGACAGGCCGCCGGTGCGGCGCTCGAGATGGAAGCGCAGCGACAGTTGGTGCATGTGAACGAAAGTACGGAAGGCGAGCTGGCGCACGGCATATTGGCCGACGCGGGCAAACAGCGCGTCGCGCAACTGATTGAAGCCAAGCTGCACCAGGCGCACGACATTGTAGGCGACGACCAGCATGACGGGCGCCAGCAGGAAGCTCGGCAGCGGCGGCGCCGATTTGGCGTCGCCGGCCAGCGCGTCGGTCGCCCATTTGAAGAAATAGGGACCGGCGACCAGCGTCAGCTTGGCGACGACCAGCAACAGCGTCGCCCATGTGACCCGGGCTCTCAGATCGGCGCGATCCGCCGGCCACATGTAAGGCCACAAATTGAGCAGCGTCTTGAAAGTCGAGGAGTCGGAGACGGTTTTTTCGGCCATTTCTTGTGCCTTCTTCTTATTTCAGCGGCCGGAGCAGCAGGAATTGACGAGAGCGGCCACCGATGCGGAGACATCGGCGAGCGCGGCATGGTCGATCGCATAGCGCGAGCGCTGGCGATCGGGCTCGAAGCGAACCAGCCCGGCTTCGACCAGTATTTTCAGATGTTGTGACACGGTGGACTGCGCCAGATCTAAGCGGTCGACGACCTCGCGGCAGCAGCAGGAACTGCTCGTCGATAGGTGTTTCAGGATTTCGATCCGCGCCGGATGGGAAAGCGCTGCAAGTCGGGCGGCGACCGCACGGCTGTCCGGACCGCCGCATGATGCGTTTGTTTCCATCAGGGATTCTGCCATCGTTCATCGGCGATAGACGATGAACTGGCACGGGGCAAGCTAACCCTATGGGCAGAGCGCCGGAACCGCCAATCTCCCCCTCGTGGGAGAGATGTCCGGCAGGACAGAGAGGGGCGCGAAGGATCGCGACTTTCCACGATCAAAGCATTACGAGCAGCCGTAAGGTAGCTCGACCGGATTTGGCCGACAGGCTGGCGAGACAGCGCCCTCCTCTGCCCTGCCGGGCATCTCCCACAAGGGGGAGATTGCGCTCAACCGTCGGCGCTCAAACCCTACTCCGTCTTGGCGGGCGCTGTCGTTGCCTGCTCGCCCATGGCCTTGAGGTCGGCGGCTTCGCCTTCCTTCGACTTTTCCGGGACCTTGAACACCTGGCCCGGCCAGATGCGGTCGGGATCACTGATCTGGTCCTGGTTGGCGAGGTAGATGGTCGAGAAGCGTACGCCGTGGCCATAGACGCGCCGCGAGATCCGCCACAGCGTGTCGTTGCGGCGGATGATGACGGCGCCGTCGGCATGTTCAAGCTTGGGCGCCACGGTCTCGGGCACATCGCTTGGCGGCGTCGCCTCCGCCACAACGGCCGGAGCCTCGGCGGCGGGAGCAGGCGTCGTGGCCGGGGCCGTTTCGGCCGCGGCCGGCGCCTCGGCGGCGGCAGGTGCGGCCGGCTTGGGCTGAACGGGCTTCGGCGCCGAGGGTGCCACGGCGGCGATCGCTTCGCCGGGCTCACGCTCGAACGGTACGGCCGCGCGGGCCACAACTGTCACACCGTCGGCATCGAGGCCGTCGACATGGATTGTGTAGCTGCCGACCGGAATGTCGCGCGTCGCCTCGACCAGGAAA
>NZ_RZRP01000358.1:0-6179 GCF_003997795.1 Mesorhizobium sp. M7A.F.Ca.US.005.03.2.1
TTTCGGCTCCGACAAGGTCGCCGACCATCTGCCGAAGCTGGTTCGCGCGGTGCAGAAGGAAGGCCGCTCGGTGGTGTGGTCGTCGGACCCGATGCACGGCAACACGATCGAGGCCGCCGGCTACAAGACGCGGCCGTTCGACCGCATCCTGAAGGAGGTTCAGACCTTCTTCGAAGTGCACCGCGCCGAAGGCACGCATCCGGGCGGCATCCATGTCGAGATGACCGGTAAGAACGTCACCGAATGCACCGGTGGCGCGCGCGCCATCACCGCCGAGGAGTTGCAGGACCGCTACCACACCCATTGCGACCCGCGCCTCAACGCCGACCAGGCGATCGAACTGGCGTTCCTGGTGTCAGACCTGCTCAAGAAGAGCCACCCGGTGCAGCACAAGCAGGTTGCGAACGGTTAGGCTCGATTTCGGCCTGAACGGCTGACGGAAAAAGCGCTGGAGAAATCCGGCGCTTTTCTTTTAGTTGGTTCAGTGCCCGCGTTCCCAGCGCAGGCCGGCGAGTCTGGGGTCAGCAAACGCCGTCCTTGAAAACTCGATGCGCTTTTCCGGAAACTCGCAGATCGCCTGCACGCCGAACGCACCAAGCCGGATGCGCCAGGTCCGCGGCTCCAGCGGCTTTGCCTTGGCAAAGCCGCGGCAGGTCAGCAGCGCAATGTTGGCGCCCTTGGGATCGCGCGCCGAGCGGTAGCGGATCGCCTCCAGCCCGGCCTCGCGGGCAGTATCGGCAATGGCCTGGCAAGCGGCATAGTCGGTCGGATGCGTCCATGCCGTTGCGTCACGATCGAGCGGCGGCCGGGTGAGATCGATCACCTTGGCGCATTTGATCGCGGCCGCAAAGGCCGTGTATTCGGCGGCGTCGCTTGGCCAGGGTGTTTTGGGCGACTCGGCAAAGAACAGCAGCCGGTAGAAGGCCATTTCGGCCACCGCGGTCATCATGGTCTCGGCCGCATAGTAGACGCCCTTGGTCCTGCCGGCACGGCGGAAGCGCGAACCGTGCGGATAGACCGAGCCGTAGCGGAAGGGCGTCGCCAGGAGATAGTGGAGATGGCGGCATTCAATTGGGATCTGCGGCTTGGTTTCCTCGATCAGGTCTTCCAGCATCGCCTGTTCGTCGAGCGTGTCGACGATTTTCAGCGTCGAGACATGGTGCTGCGCTTCGACCATGCGCCAGTACTTGCTGTCGATGCCGACGGTCTCAGACGAGAGCGCGTCGGGAGTCCAGATAGGCAATGACATCGACGAGCCCGGTGATGGTGAGGATCTTTTCAAGCGGAGCAGCGTCGAACGCCGTGTTGGCGTTCTTCAGCCATGCCCGGGCGACGACCGCGTCGCCGCCGACAATGGCGTCGAGCGAGCGGAACAGCCTGACGAACAACACGGCAAGCTCGAATGGCTTGGTGCCGCGCTCGAGCACGAATTCGTTCCTGCGCATGCGCGAAACCGTGGCCTCCGAAACTCCGATCACCGAGGCCAGCATTCTGGCGGTGATGTCCAGCAGATCGGCCGCGCGCACCGTTGCCTTGGTCAGGACTGCATTCTCGGCTGTCTTGGCAGCGGTTTGAGATTGCATTGCGACGCCTTCCTATTTCTGTAGAAAATATAGGCCACAAAAATTCATATGGAAAGGGGCGGGACGCAAAACAATCTGCAAACGGGAGTCTCAATCCTTCTTGTAGAGCAGCCAGCTCTTGCCTGCTCGGCCAGCCATCGTCGAGTGCCTGGTGACGCGGTTGCGGCCGCTGACCTTCGAGCGATAGAGCGCCCGGTCGGCCTTGGTGTAGAGATCTTCGGGTCCTTCGGCTTCGGACGCCATGCAGATACCCATCGAGACGGTGACGGTGCCGTAATTCGTGCCCGTCTGGCTGCTGGTGAACGGCGTCTGCTCGATCAGGGCACGAATACGCTCTGCAACGTCATAGGTGGCGTCCTCGCTGGCGCCCTCGACGATCAGCGCGAACTCCTCGCCGCCGGTGCGAGCAACGAACATGTCGCCGCGAATGCTGGTCTGGAAGATATCGGCGATGCTCTGGATGATCTTGTCGCCGACCGGGTGGCCGAAGCGGTCGTTGATGTCCTTAAAGCGGTCGATGTCGGCAAGGACCAGGGCGTTGAACAGGATACCCCTGTTGCTGTTGTAGATCCTGGTGATTTCCTTGTCGAAGGCGCGGCGATTCCAGATGTGGGTCAGGGGATCGGTGTCGGCCAACCGTTTGTATTCCTCGAGCTTCGATTTGACGGTCTCGAGTTCGGCCGTCTTGTCGCTGAGCGTCGAGGCCACCTGCCGGCCGTGATCGATCGTCGAATTGGTGGCAACCGCCATGGCGTTGGCGATCTTGTGCAAAAGATCCTGGGAGAGAAGGCTGCGGCCGTTGAGGCCGCTCGATGTCTCATCGAGGATCCTGCCGTATTTCTCGATATGGCTGCGCTCGCTCCGCAGCAGTGAAGCAACCTCCTCGAGCTCCCTGGCAATGACGTCTCGGGCATGCTCGACGATGCCAGGACCATGGTTGTGGGCAAAGAAAGTGCGCCCGATCTGATCCAGTTCATCCTGTGTCGGCCGGCTGCTCAGCGAAACGACGGCCAGGCTGAGTTCGCGATTGGTGCCGCTCAGGGCCTCATAGAAGATCTCGTAATTGCGCGGCAGGCCGAGCACGCCCAACTGGCGCATTGTCGCGACAACAGTGGCTGCGATGTCGGTGCGTTCGGTCGGGACAGCTGCCGGCTGCATTCTGGTTCTTCCCCCGGATGATCCGCGGAATTCGCGGATCCCCTTTTGTCGCCGAACCCTGGGGAATGCGACCGACGCTTCGGAACAACTTGCGAAGGGATGCGTCCCCACCCACGGCCTTCACTTGCAGGGTGACCATAAATGCGCTGTCGCTAAAGTTCTCTTAACTGGCGAAGGTTCCGCGGGTTTTCTCTGTCTGCGGGCTGTAAAAGCTCTGGTTCGCGCGTCCAACAGTTGGAAACAACGCCGGTGCAGCGGCCCGAATTCGCGATTCGCGCATCGCACGCTTCAAAATGAAACCGAATTTCGGATTCTCCACGCCAGTACATGTCGCATTTGCTTGCGTGCGTGCGCCGCAAAGCTGGAATCCTGAAGGCGATGCCAGGCACTTTTCTTTCAAGGAGGATCGACGTGAGTGGTGGTCACCAGGGATCGTGTCTGTGTGGAGCCGTCCGCTTCAGAACGAACGGAGCGTTGCGTGGCGTCGTCTATTGTCATTGCTCGCAATGCCGCAAGCAGAGCGGACATTTCTATGCCGCGACCAATGTTGCCAATGTCGACATCGTGATCGAAGGCGTGGAAAGTATCACCTGGTACGAAGCCTCTACCTTCGCCAGGCGTGGGTTCTGCAAGGCATGCGGGTCGGTGCTGTTCTGGAAGCCGCGAGACCAGGACTACGTTTCAGTCATGGCGGGATCGTTCGACAAGCCGACAGGTCTTGAGGGGGAATGCCATATCTTCGTCGGTGACAAGGGCGACTATTATTCGATCGACGACGGGCTGCCGCAGTTTGAAAAGTCGACATCGTCCATACCGGTTGCTGAATGAATCTTGGACAAGTCACCTTATTCCATTGATCTGGCCAGCCATTGCATTATCCCGTGCCGGTGATTCGCAAAGGGGTTTGGCATGCAGCGGCTGATCGACGCTTATTTCAATTCGGTGCGGGCGTTTCGCAAGCTGGCCGCCAGCGAGAAGGCTTTCCAGCAGGAGCTGATGCTGCTGGCGCTGGCACTGCCGCTCGGCTGGTTCGTTTCGATCTCGTGGCGCGGTTATGCCTTGCTGATCGGCGCGGTGCTGCTCTTGATCATGGTCGAGGTGCTTAACACCGGCATCGAGGCGGCATGCGACGCTTTCAGCCGCGAGTTCAATGTCGACATCCAGTTGGCCAAGGATTGCGGTTCGCTGGCGGTGCTGATTTCGGTGCTCATC
This sequence comes from Mesorhizobium sp. M7A.F.Ca.US.005.03.2.1, assembly GCF_003997795.1. NCBI lineage: Bacteria > Pseudomonadati > Pseudomonadota > Alphaproteobacteria > Hyphomicrobiales > Phyllobacteriaceae > Mesorhizobium > Mesorhizobium sp. M7A.F.Ca.US.005.03.2.1. Next base: position 3,954 of record NZ_RZRP01000358.1, read on the forward strand.
GTCGCCGGTGTCTGGGGCATCGCCATTATCGAGCGGATCACTGGGCTACCGATCTAGCCTTTCGATGCCTATATGCCAGTCACCAAAGGAGACTGTCATGGCCGGGGCCGTCAATTTTCTGCTTCTCGAACGCGTGGGCCTGCCAGACGATCTGCGCTGGCTCGTCGAAAAATACCCGCGTGAAAACTGGCAGGACCATGCCAACGTCCACGGCATCGCCAATATGTGGCTGCAGCGGCACGACATGTTCCGCGAACTCGGCGGCATGCTGGCCAACGGCATTGACGACTTCCGTGAGGGACGGCTGACGGCGCCTGATTTCGCGCGCTGGTTCGCGCCGCGCCTCAATCATTTTCTTGGGCATCTCGACGGTCACCACAATGTCGAGGATTATCAATATTTCCCGGTATTCGCCAAGGCCGAGCCCCGTTTGAAGCGCGGCTTCGAGATTCTCGATGCCGACCACCACACCATCCATGAAGGGCTGGAGCGCAATGCCGAGGCGGCCAATGCCTTCATCAAGACGCTGCAGGAGAGCGAAGACAGACAGCGCTTTGCAGCCGACGCCTATGCCGACGAAAACAGCCGGCTGATCGCCATGCTGACAAGACATCTTGCCGACGAGGAAGACCTGATCGTCCCGCTCATCCTCGATCGGGGGGATCGGGCGCTCGGGGTGGATTGACGATCAGCCTTCCCTGGCGCGTTCCCTCCTGGCGATGTGACGGGCGACGAGCCATGCCAGAACGGCCACGGTCAGGCCGATGCCAAGACCGATCAGCAACCGTTCGTGATGCATCAGCGCCTGGCCGATGAAGTGCTCTGCGCCAAGTCCAAAGACATAACCGATCGTACCGAACAGCACCGCCCAGACCGCCGATGAAAGCGCGTTGAGGATGACGAAGCGCGGCGCTGTGATATTGGAGAGCCCGGCTGCAATGCCGCCGACGAGACGCATGCCGTAGATATAGCGGTTCGACAGCACGAAAATGTCGGGATGGGTGTTGAGCAGGCGAAAGGCGCGGCGAAAGCCGGGCCGCTTGCGCAATCTGACGACATAGGGATGGTCGGCAAAGCTTCGTCCGAGGATGAAGAAGAAAGTGTCGCCGACAAAGGCGCCGAGGCCGGCCGCAAGGACGGCGTGCCACAGCACGAAGACCTGCTGGTGGGCGAAGAAGCCGCCGAGAATGGCAGCACTTTCGCCCTCCGCGACGCAACCGACAAAGACCGCGAGCAGCCCGTATTGTTCGATGAAATGGTGGATCGCGTCGATCATGAAGCCGACTGCTGCGAAGACAGCCTTTCGTCGATCCGCTTGATCATCTCGGTCAGTTGCACGATCTCGTCGCGCATGCCGAGAATCTGGCCGTGGCGCAGTTCATCCAGCTTTTCATGCAGCGCCATGATCTCGATCTCGGCTTTCAGGTTGACCTCGTAATCGTGGGCGGCGTCGATGCGGTCGCGTTCGGTCTGGCGGTTCTGCGCCATCATGATCACCGGCGCCTGCAAGGCGGCTACCATCGACAAAACGAGATTGAGGAAGATGAACGGGTAGGGATCGAAGGCGTCACGCGACAGGAGCCAGACATTGCCCGCCGTCCATAGGACCAGAAAGGCGATGAAGGTCAGGATGAAGGACCATGACCCGCCGATGCGGGCGATCGTATCGGCAAGCCGGTCGCCGAAGGTCTGGTGGAAGGCAACGGCCTTGTTGGTGTCGCGCGAGATGGTGGTGCGTTCGAGCGTCGATTGCAGCACCCGGCTTTCGAGCTGGCTGAGGCCGTCCGGCCGCCGCTTGAGCCAGCGGTTCGCCAGATCGTCGATCGTCTTGTTCATGGCCATCTCCAGGGTCTTAGGCTTGCCGTAAGAGGTAGAGGCTGCCGGCTCGCACGGGAAGTGTTAGATTGATTCCAGTTGCCGAGGGACCAATGGCCGATTTCAAGAAAATTCGCGCTCGCGCCGCAAAACGTAAGGGCGGCGAAGAGGAACTGACGTCGCTGCTTGGTCCGGCGCCTGACAATGCCGCCGTGGCTGACATCCCCGATGACCGCATTCTCTCCATTATGGCTGAGCGCGTCTTCGCCGCCGGTTTCGTCTGGCGCGTCATCGAGCAGAAATGGCCTGGCTTCGAGGAGGCGTTTCTGCGCTTTGAGCCGAAGCGGCTGTTGTTCCAGCCCGATGATTTCTGGCACGATCTGACGGCCGACCAGCGCATCGTACGCAACC
>NZ_RZRP01000359.1:0-6164 GCF_003997795.1 Mesorhizobium sp. M7A.F.Ca.US.005.03.2.1
GTGTTGACCCTGAGGTCGAGCGGCGGGCGCGCCGCCAGTGCAGCGCCCTCGTCGGCCCAACTCGGGCCGAAGGCTCGCTCGAAAAGCGGCGCGCACCAGTCGGGAACGTCCGCCCGCACCGCGTCCGGCGCATCGGCGAGCCGACCGTCGGCGATGGCCTGAAGCTCGGCGGCGGTCAGCAGCGGCGGTGCGAACTTGTCACCATCCAGCGCCTCGTTGAGCGACTGGGCCGTCTGCCCCCATTCGAGCAGCAGGGCGCCGAAGCCAATGGCGCGCGGCGTGTCCTGCCCCAGCAGCCAGCCCGCGGAACGCTTGTGGCGCAAGGCGTCATAGACGATGTTGCCGATGGCCGCACGGTCGCCGCCGCCGGCGAAGCGATGCGACAGGCCCCAATCCTTCAGCGCGTCCGCCACCGGCCGGTGGCGCCGGCCGATGTCTTCCAGCACTTCGATGGCCGCAGCCAGCCTTCCGCCCAGTCGCATTGTCTTGTTCCGTCACGCAGAAAATTATTCCGGCCCTGCTCTAGAGCGCGCAACCGGCGCGCACAAGCAGGTCGGCCGGCACAACCGCTCTGCTTTCCAACTTTTCTGGTTGCGAATACTCTTCCGATTGTGATTCGCGGCGCGAAAAGGTGAACCGGCGGATCGACACGAGGAGAGGGCAATGAAGACTTATCTGGCGGAAGTTCTAGGCACATTTCTATTGGTGTTCATCGGTACGGCTTCTGTGGTGACGGGCGGCTTCGGCGGCGCGCTGCCGCTTGGCCAGGAAGGCATCGGTCTGGCGTTCGGCATCGGCCTCATCGCCGCGGCCTATGCGATCGGCCCCATTTCGGGCGCGCATCTCAACCCGGCGGTGACGCTCGGCGTCTTCCTTGCCGGCCGGCTGCCGGCCAAGGACGTCATCCCCTACTGGATCGCGCAGGTCATCGGCGGCGTCCTTGCTTCACTGGCGTTGTGGATCATCGTCTCCGGCCAGGTTGGCGGACACACCACCGGCTTCGGCGCCAATGGCTGGGATATGACGAAATGGGGTGTCAGTTCGGCCTTCCTGTGGGAAGTGATCGGCACCTTCACCTTCGTCACCGTGATCCTTGGCGTCACGGCCGAAAAGCACTCGACGGCGTTCGCCGGACTGGTCATCGGCCTGACGCTGGCAGGGCTGCACTTCGCCATCATCCCGGTGACCGGCACGTCGCTCAACCCGGCCCGCTCGATCGGTCCGGCGCTGTTTTCGGGAACTGCGGCGATCGGCCAGCTCTGGCTGTTCATCGTGGCACCGCTGATCGGCGGCGCCATTGCCGGTGTCGTCGCCAAGGCGCGCATCTTCGAGAAGGACTGAGCTCTTTGGAAGGCTGAATATGCGAAGGCGCGGGCCATGGCCCGCGCCTGAGCGACTGGCACGAGCCGTCAAGTCTTGTCCCCAATGACGACTTAATAGCTCGGCCTTAGATGCCAGCTTTGCGCCCAATCTCGGTCGTTGCGGCTGATACCGTGAGCGCCCGAAAGCTGCCAATCATCGAGGCTATTGTCTATGGCTACTTCCCGCTATGATTGCGGGCGGCGGGACTTTACTGATCGATTCCCAAATGCGGAGTTCTTGGAGATGAAAAGTAGGTGTTTTCCGGCTCCTCAGTGATATTTGTCGCTTGGACCAGTGATATTTAGGTTACTTATGGCTAAACGAATTCCAACATTAACAAATTCGCTGGGTAGCTGGTTCACTAGTTTCGGGGCCCTCTTGGAAGGTATTGGTCGACCCGCCGTCACAAAAGCAAAATTTGTAAATCTCGCACCGACCGACCAAGCTGACAAGGCCGGTGTATATTCCGAAGCTTTGCTCTTCGCGACGACAGACCCGAAGGTGAACAATATAGCGCTGACGGGGCCTTATGGTTCAGGAAAAAGCAGCATCATCCAATCGTTCCTGAAAAGATACCGAAGACCTTCACTTCACATATCTCTCGCGGCGTTCGTGAAAGAGGCCAGCCACCAGGCGACAAAGAAGCTAGCACCCCAAGTCTCAAAGTGAGCCGGCAGGAGATTGAAAGAAGCATACTGCAGCAAATGCTGTATGGTGCAGATGCCAACAAACTTCCACTGTCGCGCTTTAAGCGAATTCAATCCCCTGGCGTCCTGTCGATCTTCAGATCGCTGTACATTATGTTCGGCTTACTTTCGATTTGGTACGTATTCACAAAGCGGGAAGCGATAGTCAGCGGCACCTTTTTCGATCCACTCGAATTCAGCAATTGGCCTAATTTCACAATATTCGGGTTCTCGTTGCTTTTTTTGTGGGTTGCGCTGCACAAATTTTATGTCGCCAGCTTTGGGCTGTCACTCAAAAGCATCTCTCTAAAAGACATAGAAATAAGGCCCGCATCAGACAATCTCGATTCAATACTTAACCGTCATTTGGATGAAATTATCTACTTCTTTCAGGCAACGGAATATGATCTCGTAATCATTGAGGATCTGGACCGATTCGAAGATGCAGAAATATTCGTGACGTTGCGTGAAATCAACGGCTTGGTGAATGCGAACGCGGGAGTCAGGCGAACTATTAGATTTCTTTACGCTCTGCGCGACGACGTATTTGTTAATACAGACCGGACCAAATTCTTCGAATTCGTCATTCCTGTTATTCCCATCATAAACGCTTCGAACTCGATTGATATGGTCCTGGAGCAGGGAAAGAGGCTTGAACTCGACGGTCGTCTTGATCGACAGTTCCTTCGAGAGGTCTCACGGTATCTAGACGACTTGAGACTTATTCAGAATATATTCAATGAATACGCCATCTACGTCGCCAATTTGGAGACCGACGACGAAAATACTCTCAACGCCAACAAGCTTCTTGCGGTCCTGATTTATAAGAACGTCTACCCCAGGGATTTCGAACAACTGCACCGAGGCGAAGGCAATCTCGCTGACATTCTGGGCCGCCACGATGAACTCGTTGCGCACGAGGAGGTGGCCTGTAAGGCAGAGATAGCGGAAATCGAACGAAAGATTGACATTGCCGTAAGGCAGACACCCTCTGACCTGAAAGAATTGCGCCAAATCTACGCAATGACGCTCGTTCAGATGCTTCCTGCGAACGTCAATAGCATCAGCCTTGACGGGCAGTCTTGGATCGCACTTCACTCGCTCGTTGGGCACGACGCGTTTGAACAGTTAATCGCACTTCCTCAGATTACCTTCCGCGATGTCTATAATAGGGGACAGCGGATTGATATCTCGGCCTTGCAGAACGAAGTGGATAGCGAGAAAACCTACTTTCAGCGGAAGGCGGAAATTGAAAGCAAATCTGAGGCCAACAAGAGCGAGAGCTTGCAACGGATTCGCGAGCTTAGAGCGAAGATCGCGACGCTTCGAACAGCCAAGTTCAATGAACTCGTGCGTTCAAGCGCCGACCCTGTGACTGACCTTTTCGACGGCTTCGGCGAGAAGGGCGAGTTGGCTCGCTTCTTGATTCTAGAAGGCCATCTCGACGATACGTACTATCAATATACGTCACTGTTCCATTCTGGCCGGCTGTCGCCTAATGACAACAAGTTTCTGATCCAGATACGGGCGTTCTTTACCCCCGACCCCGACTTTCAGATTGACAACCCAAATGAGGTCATCGCAGCTATGCGCGAAGCGGACTTCGGGCAAAGCTATGTTCTTAACGTCAAATTGGTTGACTGCCTTCTAAACGAGGCGAGCCGGTACAGCGATCAGACTTGTAAGTTTTTCGAGTTCATCGCGTCCCAGTTCGAAGGCTGCGAAGATTTCTTAGAGGCCTACTACGCCACGGGACGCGCCGTCCCCAAGTTGCTTTCCCGCCTGGCTGACGAATGGAGGCAGTTCGTTCCGACGGCAATCGCCAGCAAGCGCAGTCTTTCCCATATCACACAGTTGGTAACCAATCTGCCGGAAAGGGCGCTAGAAACACTAGCACGCGATGGCGACGAGTTCCCTGATTTCGTCGCGGCGAAGCTCCCTGAAATTCTGGCACTTGCACCTGACTTGGCACCCGAACGCCTCGAGCGCATTGGCTTCGAGGTTCGAGACCTTCCGGCAATAGGAAAGTTCACCGGCATCGTGCGCTTCATGGTAAGACGTGGCCTTTTTAAACTCTCGATTGCCAATGTGGAACACATCTATCGCGAGGTCATGGGCGAGACCAATCTCATGGCGTTTCGCGAGCGCAATTACACTACGCTGCGTTCGCTCACAGATCCTGCCTTGATCACCAGGGTCGAACGCGATCTTGATATCTATCTTAGCGACGTGCTCCTTGAGCTTCACGACAATTCTGAAGAAGATGCGGCAGCCATAACCGATCTCCTAGGTCGTGAGGAACTTGACGAAGACAATCTTCGTGAATTTCTCGGTCGACAGACGGCTCTCCTGCCAGCGCTGGAGGGTGTTCCGGAGAAATTGCACGCCTCGGTATTTGAGCTGCGACGTATCGCGCCGACATGGGACAATTGTATCTCGTTCATGGGAGGCAGTGGCTTCGCAGCGGAAACTCTGGTGGCCTATCTTGATCGGAAAGATGTGCGCGCGGTAATTCTGAAGCACAGTCTGCGTAACGGTCCCGAGACACTGCCGCTACGCCAATTCCTTGTTATCGCGAATGCACTGAGCGATGACAGTTACCGGGAATATGTCCGAGCGTTGCCCAATACGTTTAAGAATTTTCCCAAAAGCCTCGATTCTTCGAAGCTTACTATTCTCATAGAGGAGCGCAAGATCACCTTTTCAAAGGAGACCCTTGAAAGCCTAGATGTCAATACAGACTTGCCGGTCCTTTTCATGGCAGAAAACATCGAAGCTTATCTCACCGATCCCGAAATGTTCGGTCTCGACGACGTCTTCCGAGAAGGGCTTCTTCAAGCCGACATAACAGATGACGATAAGCGCGCGATAATCGACCTGATGGATTTGAATACGCTAACGGAACTGCCCAAACGAGCGGCGCTCATAGGCCCGATTCTTGACCGCACCAACGTTCGTATATCCGGCATTGATGCGGCTAAAGCGCGGTCACTGATCCTGAATTCAAGGCCCGTTGAGACGCAGATTTCCCTGTTCAACAAGTTTCACTCGACTATCGCGGTCGACGAAGCGCGCGAGGTGCTTGCGGCGCTTCCAGATCCGTTCTCTGAGATCACGACAGGATATCACACTCCAAGATTGCCAAGATCAGATGAAAATCGTGCATTGGTCCAATGGCTTGAGACTCGCGGAATCATCTCTTCGTGGAGCGAGGGAGGTGGTTGGTTCCTGGGTGATGAGATACGCGTAAATCTCAAGAGGCGATGAAAAACTGGTAGTGATACAGTCTTCTAATAGACGGCAGGTTTCAATGAGATGCCATTAGATTGGTGGTTTGGAATTCCTACCGGCGGCTAACCAGGTTGTTGGTTCTCCCAAAAATCAGTTCACCAGACGCCAATTCGCTAAACCTGACAGTCTGCTTGCGGCCCCATTTGAGGCGCGCCGCGCGTCAGCAGTTGGCACAAGGCAGCCAGCCCGCAAGCCGTTCCTTCCGCCACCGGCCCCAGTTCCTCCACCATCGCCTCGTCAAACTTCTCCGGCGGTCACCGTCACCGGCAATTCGGCGCGGAAGCGGAAACGTCATCTCAAGCAAAGGTCGGTCGTCTGCAGCTCGCTGTCGGCTTCCAGACTGATGAACCCAAGCAGTCCGTTGACGGGCGGTCTCATCGCCTCACCCAAGCGCCTGCCCGAGCCAAATCTTTCATGGCACAAATATAAGAAATATATATGTAAGAAATACCACGATATGGACAGCGCCCGTCAAGAATGTTGTTCTTTCAGTACTAAAGCTCACATTGCATATGAAGAGCGCTAAAATCAAAAGCACTGTGTCAGTCGCTGGAAGCCCCAGGGTTAACCCTCTGCCCGTCAGCAGGCTGGCGGCTGCGACCGCCGGTATTGTCAAACCGATTGTGGCGCAAGCGGAACCCATCGCGACATTCAAACCGCGTTGCAGCTCATTGTTGAGTGAAGCGCGAACCGCCGAAATGGCCTCCGGCATCAACACCAGCCCGGCGATCATTGCCCCCACAATGCTGTCAGCCTGGGTCACTTGGTAGGCAACGAGCGTATCTTCGACGCTTGCCGCGACCTGCTCGGCGAGCATGACAATGG
>NZ_RZRP01000035.1:0-17204 GCF_003997795.1 Mesorhizobium sp. M7A.F.Ca.US.005.03.2.1
CCGTGGCGCGCCGCGCGCATTTCCTCGCGCATGGTCCTGGTGTCGCCGACGATGCGGCGTGCCCACACCAGCACCTGTTTTCCCTCCGGCGTCAGCCCCTGGAAGCGTGAGCCGCGCAGAACCAGCATGACGCCAAGCTGGCCTTCCAACTGCTTGATGCCGGCCGACAGCGTCGGCTGCGTGACGCCGCACACCTCCGCCGCCCGGCCGAAATGCTCCTCCCTGGCGAGCGCGATGAAGAATTCCAGCTTGTCGATCATGTGATCTTTCCGGTCGTTCGCTGCAAGGTCGGGGAAATTGTGCTCTACCGCAAGCGCCACGCACAATTGCCCTGCATCCACACCTTTAAGCCGGCTACCTGTTTCCCGCGGCTGAATGCGGCGCTATGTGGATGAAACTGGGAGATCGACCATGCTGGGCTGGTTCCGCAAGCTTTTGCCGCGCGAAGATCGCTTCTTCGACCTGTTCGAACGACATTCCCGCACCGTGGTCGGCGGCGCCGAGGCGCTGGAGCAGCTTCTCCAGGGCAGGGATATCGATCTCTGGTGCCAGAAAATCATCGATCTCGAAGATGAGGCCGACCACATCACCGCGGAAGTCCTGCTGGCTGTACGGCGCTCCTTCATCACGCCTTTCGATCGCGGCGACATCAAGGACCTGATCCAGTCGATGGATGACGCCATCGATATGATGCACAAGACGGTCAAGACGGTGAAGCTGTTCGAGCGCAAGGAGTTCGATCCGCTGATGCAGGAAATGGGTGGCGTCATCGTCGCCGCCGCCAAGCTGGTGGCCGAGGCGATCCCGCTGCTCAACAAGGTCGCAACGCATACTGTGCGCCTCAACGCCATCGCCGAAGAGGTGATGCGCGTCGAAAGCCGGGCCGACGACCTGCACGAGCAAGGGCTGAAGGATCTCTTCAGGAAGCACGGCAGCAGCGATCCGATGGCCTATATGATCGGAAGCGAGATTTATGGCCAACTGGAAAAGGTGGTCGACCGCTTCGAGGACGTCGCCAACGAGATCAGCGGCATCGTCATTGAGAATGTCTAGGTGATGGAAGCAACCATTGCCTTTCCCGTGCTGGCCGGCCTCGTCGCCGTCGCACTGTTCTTCGACTTTCTCAACGGCCTGCACGACGCCGCCAATTCCATCGCCACCATCGTTTCCACCCGCGTGCTGCGGCCGCAATATGCGGTGCTGTGGGCGGCATTCTTCAATTTCATCGCCTTCATGTTCTTCGGCCTCCACGTTGCTGAGACCGTAGGCAAAGGCATCGTCGACGTCAGCATCGTCACCCCGGCGGTGATCTTTGCAGCCCTGGTCGGCGCCATCGTCTGGAACATCGTCACCTGGATCGCCGGCATCCCTTCGAGCAGCTCGCATGCGCTGATCGGCGGCCTGGTCGGCGCCGGTGTTGCGAAGGCAGGCGTGGGCGCCATCGTTTGGACCGGGCTTGGCAAGACGGTCGCGGCAATCGTCTTGTCGCCAGCGACGGGCTTTATCCTGGCGCTCGTCCTGGTTCTCGTCGTCTCGTGGCTCTTCGTGCGCCAGACGCCGTTTGCGGTCGACAGCACCTTCCGCGTCATGCAGTTCTTTTCCGCCTCGCTCTATTCCCTCGGGCACGGCGGCAATGACGCCCAGAAGACCATGGGCATCATCGCCGTGCTGCTCTATTCGCAAGGCATGCTCGGCGCGACTTTCTACGTGCCGCTGTGGGTGGTCCTCACTTGCCAGTCGGCACTGGCGCTCGGCACCCTGTTCGGCGGCTGGCGCATCGTCCACACCATGGGCTCGAAGATAACCCGGCTGAACCCGATGCAGGGTTTTTGCGCCGAAACCGGTGGGGCGATCACGCTGTTTGCGGCGACCTGGCTCGGCGTTCCCGTATCGACCACCCACACCATCACCGGCGCCATCATCGGCGTCGGCGCCGCCCGCCGCGTCTCGGCCGTGCGCTGGGGCATTGCCGGCAACATCGTCATCGCCTGGATCGTTACCTTGCCGGCCACCGCTTTGATTTCGGCGCTCACCTACCTCGCGGTTGGCCTGGCGAGGTGAGGTGAAGAAATCTACCTGTCCACAAGGTTCAGGATGTTGCCGTCTGGATCCTTGAACCAGGCAACCTTCATTCCGTAACCGACGTGGAGATCGCCCTCCAGCGTCAAGCCCGGCATCTGATAGTGCTCGAAGGCGACGCCCTTCGACTTCAGCTCCTTGACGATGTTGCCGATCTCGTCGCCAACCATCCAGGTCACCGCTGTCGCCTTGTTGGTTCCGGCAAATTGGGAATGATAGACGTTGAGGGTGGTATCGCCGCTTTTGTACACGATCAGTTCGCCCCCCTCATCCTGCACCTGTTTCAGGCCAAGCGTTCCTTCGTAGAAAGCCTTGGCCTTTGCCAGATCGCTTACCGCCAGATTTGCCGTTGCGTTGCTGTTTGCGAGCATAATCGCCTCCTTCTCGGCTTGTCGGTCCCGTGCTGGTCGTTGAAATAGGTCGCCGCGATCGTTTGGCGACTGTCGGCTGGATTGATTGCTGGCCGCATCGGCGCTCGCTTATCTGGAGGACGTTTGGCGCGGATGAAATCCGGCAGGACCCGCCGGTTTTTCAGGCACGCCATGACAGCCATTGCTCCACGGCTTGGTTCTGTCCGGAAACTGCATTATCTCAGGTGCAAGCTGCATCTCAGGCGCAAGCTGCGTAAGGAAAAACTGCCATGTCCGTCACCAAGGAAATCGTCACCGAGCGTCTGAAGACGGTCAACGGACCGGATTTCACCGGCAACATCGTCGACCTCGGCATGGTTTCGGAAATTTTCATCGCCGACGGGAAGGTCTTCTTCTCGATTACCGTTCCCGCCGCCCGCGCCCAGGAAATGGAGCCGCTGCGCGCCGCTGCCGAGCGTGTCGTCAAGGCGATCCCCGGTGTCGCCGGCGCCGTCGTCGCGCTGACGGCCGAGAAGAAGGGCGGCGGCATGGAGGCGCCGGTTCCGTCGCGCCCCGCACCCAGGCCCGTTCCGCCGGCTGCGCCCGCTGCCGCCGCGCCGCGTGCGGCTCCGCACGCGCCGGCCTCGCACAGCTCGGGCAAGCGTGGCGTACCCGGTATCGAGGGGATCATTGCCGTTGCTTCCGGCAAGGGCGGCGTCGGCAAGTCGACCACCGCCGTCAACATCGCGCTCGGCCTCGCCGCCAACGGCCTGCGCGTCGGCGTGCTCGATGCCGACATCTACGGCCCGTCCATGCCAAGGCTGCTCAACATCCACGGCCGGCCGCAGACCGTCGACGGCAAGATCCTGAAACCGATGGAGAATTACGGCCTGAAGGTGATGTCGATGGGTTTCCTCGTCGACGAGGAAACGCCGATGATCTGGCGTGGCCCGATGGTGATGTCGGCACTGACGCAGATGCTGCGTGAAGTCGAATGGGGCCGTCTCGACGTGCTCGTCGTCGACATGCCGCCCGGCACCGGCGACGCGCAGCTGACCATGGCCCAGCAGGTGCCGCTGGCTGGCGCCGTCATCGTCTCGACGCCGCAGGACTTGGCCCTGATCGACGCGCGAAAAGGCCTCAACATGTTCAAGAAGGTCGACGTGCCGCTGCTCGGCATCGTCGAGAACATGAGCTATTTCATCGCCCCGGACACCGGCAAGCGCTACGACATCTTCGGTCATGGCGGGGCGCGGCGCGAGGCCGAGCGCCTTGGCGTCACCTTCCTCGGCGAGGTGCCGCTCGAGATGGGCATTCGCGAAAGCTCGGATGCCGGCACGCCGGTTGTCGTCTCCAAGCCCGACGGCGCCGAGGCGAAAATCTACCGCGACATCGCCTCGAAGGTCTGGGACCGGGTTAACGAAGAGCGTGGTGCTGCGGCAGCGGCGGTGCCGAGTATTGTTTTCGAGTAGCTTGTTCGGTAGCCGCCGCCGCTCTGCAGCCTAGGCCGCGCCGACCTTCTCGCCGAAACTGGAAAAAAACTGTCCGGCCAGTTTCTTCGAGGTCGATTCGATCAGCCGGCTGCCGAGTTGGGCGATCTTGCCGCCGACATCGGCCTTGGCCGCGTAGTTCAATATCGTGGCGTCGGGTCCATCTGCCGTCAGCGTCACGTCGGCGCCACCCTTGGCGAAGCCTGCAATGCCGCCCTTGCCTTCGCCCTGGATGGTGTAGGAGTGCGGCGGCTTCAGGTTCTTCAGCGTCACTTCGCCGTTGAACGTCGCCTTGATCGGTCCGATCTTCACCACCACGGTTGCCGCCATCTCGGTCGGCGACTTCATCTCCAGGCTCTGGCAACCGGGAATGGTCGCCTTCAAGACCTCGGGATCGTTCAGCGCTTCCCACACTTTTTGCAGCGGTGCGGCAATGCGCTCCTCGCCTTCGATCACCAAAGCCATGAAAACCTCCCGGACAAGACTGTCCGAACCCGTAACGCACGGCTTAGTGCGTGTCTATCGCACCAAAGTCCGGTTGCGACCGCACGCCCTCTTGCCTGCTCCCGCGCGTTGCCATATCGATTTGTCTTACAAATACGGAGACCATGATGGCAGGCGCCCCCACCCATAAGAAAAAATTTCGCTCGCAGGAGTGGTTCGACAATCCCGACAATCCGGGCATGACGGCTCTCTATCTCGAGCGCTATCTCAATTACGGCCTGACGCGCGCCGAACTGATGTCCGGCAAGCCGCTGATCGGCATCGCCCAGACCGGCTCGGATCTGTCGCCCTGCAACCGTCATCATATCGAACTGGCCAAGCGTGTGCGCGAAGGCATCGTCTCGATGGGCGGTATTCCGTTCGAGTTCCCCTGCCATCCGATCCAGGAGACCGGCAAGCGCCCGACCGCAGCGCTCGACCGCAACCTTGCCTATCTCAGCCTGGTCGAGGTGCTTTACGGCTACCCGCTCGATGGCGTCGTGCTGACCATCGGTTGCGACAAGACGACGCCGGCGCTGCTGATGGCAGCGGCCACCGTCAACATTCCGGCGATCGCGCTGTCGGTCGGGCCGATGCTCAATGGCTGGCACAAGGGCAAGCGCACCGGCTCCGGTACCATCGTCTGGGAATCACGCCAGCGCCTGTCGGCCGGCGAGATCGATTATGACGAGTTCATGGACATCGTCGCCTCGTCGGCGCCGTCCACCGGCTATTGCAACACCATGGGCACCGCCACCACGATGAACTCGCTGGCCGAGGCGCTTGGCATGCAGTTGCCGGGCTCGGCCGCCATTCCCGCGCCCTACCGCGAGCGTGGCCAGATTTCCTATGAGACCGGAAAACGCATCGTCGAGATGGTGCATGAGGATCTGAAGCCGTCCGACATCATGACGAGAGAGGCTTTCGAGAACGCCATCGTCGTCAATTCGGCCATTGGCGGCTCGACCAACGCGCCGATCCATCTCAACGCCATCGCCCGCCACCTTGGGGTCAAGCTCGACAATGACGACTGGCAGACGGTCGGCCTCAATGTGCCGCTGCTGGTCAATTTGCAGCCGACGGGCGAATATCTTGGCGAGGACTACCATCATGCCGGCGGCGTGCCGGCGGTCATTGCCGAACTGATGAAGGGCGACCTGTTGCCGCATCCCGGCGCACGCACCGTCAACGGCAAGTCGATCGGCGAGAATAGCGAGGGCGTCGCCAACGAAAACCCCGACGTCATCCGCTCTGTCGCCAAGCCGCTGAAGGCCAATGCCGGCTTCATCAATCTTCGGGGCAATCTGTTCGATTCGGCGATCATGAAGACCAGCGGCATCTCGCCCGAGTTTCGCGAGCGCTATCTGTCCAATCCTAGGGATCCCGAGGCTTTCGAAGGCAACGCCATGGTTTTCGACGGGCCGGAGGATTACCACGCCCGCATCGACGACCCGGCGCAAGGCATCGACGAACACACCATCCTGTTCATGCGCGGCGCCGGCCCGGTCGGCTATCCCGGCGGTGCCGAGGTCGTCAACATGCAGCCGCCGGCCTATCTCATCAAGAAGGGCATCCACGCGCTCGCCTGCATCGGGGACGGCCGCCAGTCGGGCACGTCGGGTTCGCCGTCGATCCTCAACGCCTCGCCGGAAGCGGCGATCGGCGGCGGACTGGCGCTGCTCAAGACGGGCGACCGGGTCCGCATCGACTTGCGCAAGGGCACGGCCGACATCCTCGTCACCGACGACGAGATCACCCGGCGCCGCGCCGAACTGCAGAACAATGGCGGCTTCCACTATCCCGAGCACCAGACGCCCTGGCAGGAGATCCAGCGCGGTATGGTCGCGCAGTTTTCGGAGGGAATGGTGCTGAAGCCGGCGGTGAAATACCAGGATGTCGCGCACACCAGCGGTGTCCCCAGGGACAATCATTGATTCTGGATCGACGGATGGCGGCTTGATCAAATCAGGCCGCCGTCGGTTTTCCGGTCAGCGTGTTGCATCGCGGCCGGGTAGGTCGAGAACGGCCACCGTCCTTGACAAGCGCGCCCAACAAATCCACCATCATGACAAGGGGTGCATCGCGACGACCCCGTGAGGCGTCAGCCCAACGTTCGCGTCCAAGCTTCTCTTTTCAGGAGGTGGACGCCATGCCGTCAACAACCGCTATCACCGTACCGCAATTGTCCCGGCTCATAGGTCTGCCGGGCGCCCCAGTCATTGTCGATGTTCGCATAGATGAAGATTTCGACGCCGATCCGCGGCTGTTGCCGGCGTCGTGCCGTCGCGATTTCAAAACCGTTTCAACCTGGGCGGCCACGTTCGCCGGCAAGCCGGTGGCCGTCGTTTGCCAGAGGGGGCAAAAGCTCTCGCAAGGCGTGGCCGCATGGCTGCGCCATGAGGGGATATCAGCTGAATCTCTCGAAGGCGGGTTTGATGCCTGGCGCGATGCCGGAGGGCTTTTGGCCCGCACCGCCAAGATGCCGCCACGCAATGAAAAGGGCGCCACCGTCTGGGTGACGCGATCGCGCCCGAAGGTCGACCGCATCGCTTGCCCGTGGCTGATCCGGCGTTTCGTCGACCCCGACGCGGTGTTCCTGTTCGTCGAACCCGCTGAAGTGTTGGCTGTTGCCGACCGCTTTCAGGCCGTGCCGTTCGACATCGACAATGTGTTTTGGAGCCATCGCGGCGAGCGCTGCACCTTCGACACGATGATCGAGGAGTTCGGGCTGGAATCCGTGGCGCTCGATCGCCTCGCTGCAATCGTGCGGGCGGCCGACACTGCAAGCCTCGACCTGGTGCCTCAGGCGGCCGGCTTTCTGGCTGCCTCGCTTGGTTTGTCGCGTATGTACCGCGACGATCTGGAACAACTGGAAGCAGGCATGCTGCTCTACGACGCGTTCTTCCGCTGGTGTCGCGACGCCACCGAAGAAACGCACAACTGGCCGGCTGCGGGTAAGCCGTCGTGACCGCTCTTGTCCCGGACAATAAGGCGGGAACCGTCCCGGTGCCGGCTGCACCGACCTTCACCGAGGCCGTGAAGGTCTGGGCGAAAATCGGATTGCTCAGCTTTGGCGGTCCGGCCGGGCAGATCGCGCTGATGCACAAGGAACTGGTCGAGGAGCGGCGCTGGATCGGTGAGCGGCGTTTCCTGCACGCGCTGAACTACTGCATGCTGCTGCCTGGCCCGGAAGCCCAGCAACTCGCCATCTACATCGGTTGGCTGCTGCACAGGACGGCCGGCGGCCTTGTCGCCGGCATCCTGTTCGTCTTGCCGGGCGCGCTCGTCATGCTCGCCTTGAGCAGCCTCTACGTCCTCTATGGCGACGTGCCGCTTGTCGCGGCGCTATTTTTCGGGGTCAAGGCGGCTGTGCTTGCCATCGTCGTCGAGGCGGTGGTCCGGATCAGCCGGCGTGCCCTCAAGAACCGGGTCATGGTGTCGATCGCGGTCGCGGCGTTCATCGCCATCTATGCGTTGAATGTGCCCTTTCCGCTCATCGTCCTGCTAGCCGGCCTGACGGGATGGCTGGGGGATCGCATTGCTCCCGCCCTGTTTTCCGGCTCGGCCCATGGCAAGGACGATGTTGCCGACTTCAAGGGAGCGGTCGACCTGATGTTCGAGCGTGGCGAACTGGCCCATGTCAAACCGACCAGATGGCATGCACCGCGCACCGTCGCCATCTGGCTGCCGCTCTGGCTCGGGCCTGTTCTTTTGATCTGGTGGTTCACCGGCTCTGCAAGCGTCTGGACCGAGATAGGCCGGTTCTTCAGTCTCATGGCTGTCGTCACCTTCGGTGGCGCCTATGCGGTCCTCGCTTATGTCGCACAGGCAGCCGTCCAGTCCTTCGGCTGGCTGGCGCCGGGTGAAATGGTCGATGGCCTTGGGCTCGCCGAAACGACGCCAGGGCCGCTCATCCTGGTGCTGCAGTTCGTCGGCTTCATCGCCGCGTTCCGCCATTCCGGCTCGCTGGACCCGTTGGTTGCCGGATCGCTGGGGGCTTTGCTCACTCTGTGGGTGACGTTCACGCCTTGCTTCTTCTGGATATTCCTCGGTGCGCCCTACATCGAGGCCTTGCGCGGCAACAAGGCACTGTCGGCCGCACTGGGCGCGATCACCGCCGCCGTTGTCGGGGTAATTATGAATCTGGCCCTATGGTTTGCCTTGCACGTCATCTTCCGTGAGGTGCACGCGACGGGCCTTGGCATGAACGTGCCGGTGCCTTCGTCGATCGACTGGCGCGCGGCCTTGCTTTCCGTGGCCGCCATGGTCGCCATCCTGAAGCTGAAAGTCGGCATGCTGCCGACACTCGCGCTATCCGCCCTTGCAGGGATCTTGCTGGCGGCGGCTGGTTAGACAGCACCGCCTTTGCAATCCGCTTGCCCACCACCTAAGTGGGCTGGAAATGGAAGGAAACATCATGGCCGGACGGCGATCTTCCCTCGGCTTCCTCGGAGTGTTCGGCCGTTCGGGCGACTTGAGGCAGCTCGACGATGCATTGCGCGGCGCCGATCTGCATCCAGCCCTTGTGCCGGAGGGCGTGAAGCTTACCCTCGTCAATCTCATGAAGGATCGCTGGCCCGACGAGCCGCCACCGGGCACCTATGCGTCGGTGGCACAATTATGCAGCTATTGCATCGCGGGTCCCGAAACCTTCGAGCAAGCCAATGGCCATGAGCGGGCGCTGGGAGCCGAGCGCCGCATCGAGGCGGCGCTTGAAGCCGGTGACAGCCTCGACGCGCAGATCGTGCTGATGACGCTGCATGCCAAGCTCATCAACCCCGAAGTCGTCGACCGATACGGGCTCAGCGCGGAATGACGCGAAAGGCAAGATCTGCCTGATTCTCCTAGAGCAATTCTAGGAAAAGTGTGAGCGGTTTTCCGTCTAGAATTGCGTCAAAACAAAGAGTTAGAGCAGATCGCCGTTTCCGTGAAACGGTGAATGCTCTAAGGCAGCCGAGCCGTTCAGGCCCGGCTGATCTCCTCGAGATACCAGCCGATGTAGCGCAGTTCGTTGTATTCCATCGGCGCGATAGGTCCGGGCACGAAATAGTGCGAGCGCACGCCGCGCGCGGTGTGCTCGATGATCTTCTTGTCCTCTTCGGTGGTGATCTTCCACAGCCAGGTCAGCTTCTCCAGATCGTAATCCTGGCCCTCGACCGCGTCGCCGCGCACCAGCCAGATCAGCTCCATCTCGCAGGTGCCAGCCGTTTTCGGGATGAAGCGGTAGATCATGCCGTGATCGGGATAGCATACGAGGAAGGTCGTGCCGCCGAGATGGATGGAAGTGACGCCACCGTCATAGTCGGAGAAGCGTCCCATCAGCGGGGCCACCGGCGATCCATCCTGGCTGCCGCTCGAAACGCCGTCATAGAGCGCATAGCGGAAGGTGTGGATTGCTTCCTGGCCGGCCGCCGAGTTCTGCCAGCGGTTGGCGCTGCCGATCTCGATGCCGAGCGCGCAGGTGCGTTGCTCCATCGCCGCATTGAGCTGCTCGATCATTTCTGCCGGCTTTTCCAGCGCATGCGTCTGCGAATATTCCGGATGCGCCGGCCCGCAATGGTAACATTCGACATAGTTCTCGACGGCGAGCTTCCAGTTGGCGTCGAGCGGATAGGACTGACGATACGCAACCTTGGCGTCGCCCCAGCCATACTGGCCGCAGCTCGTTCGCAGCGACTGTTCGATAGGATCGAAATCGAGCGGCGTCTCGGCGAAGGAAATGAAGACCAGACCGGATGCGACGCGGGCATGAAGCTTCTTCAGGCCGTGCGCCGTGCGGTCGAAATCCTTCGGCATCAGGCGGGCAGCGCGCAACGATCCGTCATTGGAATAGGCCCAGGCGTGGTAGGGGCACACGAACATCTTCGCGTTGCCCTTCTGCTTGGTGCAGACCTCGGCGCCGCGGTGGCGACAGACGTTGAGCATGGCATGCACGGTGCCATCCATGCCGCGTGTCAGGATGACCGCCTCGTCGCCCAGTTTGAACAGCTCGAAATCGCCGGGGTTCGGGATAACGCTGGCGTGGGCCAGGCAATGCCAGTGGCGGCGAAAGACCCGTTCCATGTCGCGCTCGAAGATCGCCGGGTCATGATAGAAGGCACGCACCAGGCCGTGGCCTGGCCGATGAGATGCCACCAGCCGATCGATCGCGTCGCCGTCGGTGGGGGCTTGCTGGATAGGATGCACACTCATTTGTCGTTCTGCCCGATGGTTGGTCGTGTATGGCTGTATGGCTGCACGAGACTTGTCTCCGGTCAGCCGCCCATATGCGTGCGCGGCAGGTGGATCAGGTTGCCGAAACGGGCACGCAATCTGTCGTCGACCTGTTTTGGCACATGGCGCGGAAATCGTTCGGCAAGAATGCGCTTCTTCTCGGTGATCGCACGCAGCAATATATCAGGCCGGCCTTTTTCGTTCCATTCCTTCGGCGAGGAACGATCGCCGAGGGCAGGATAGAAGTGCTCGGTCTGCATCAGCTTGAGCGTTTGTTCGTTGTCGAGATAGTGGCCCGGACCCTTGAGGCAGACCTCCGCGATGCTGTCGATCGACAGGGCCTCGTCAGTCACGTCGATGCCACGCGCGCAGCCCAGGCAATGACCGAGCATGTCGTTGTCGATGACCAGGCTCTCCAGGCAGAAGCCGAGCAGCGAGGCATGCATGCCGGCCGCCTCATAGACGAGGTTGAGGCCGGAGAGGCCGGCCATCACATTGGTGATGCCCTTTTCGTAGCCGGACTGAATGTCGGGCAATTTCGAATCCGTCATGCCGGCGGCGGAGCCACCGGGCAGGTCGTAGAATTGCGCCATCTGGGCACAGGCCGCCGTTGCCACCGACTGCTCGGCCGACCCGCCGGCCATGGCGCCGGTGCGCAGGTCGGACATGAACGGCCATGCGCCGAAGATCGCCGGATGGCCGGGCTTGAGCGCGTTGACATAGACCAGGCCGGCCAGCACTTCGGCCACTGCCTGCACGACGGCGCCGGCCATCGCCGCGGGTGCCGTCGTGCCGGACTGGCCGGTCGACAGCAGCAGGATCGGGATGCCGCCTTCGACGCAGGCCTCAAGCACGCCGCACGCATCCTCGGCGAACCTCATCGGCGGCACGACGAATGAATTGGAGTTGGAAACGAATGGCCGGGCGCGGAAATTCTCCTCGCCTCCGGCGATGGCGTACAGCATTTCAAGTGCAGGCTTCACGTTCTCACGCACCGTGAAGGATGTTCCGACGTGCTTCGATGTTCCCATCACACAGGCATAAAGCGTGTTGAAATCCATCTCGAGCGGATCGGCGATGTCGCGCGCCACCATCGGCCGCTGGAAGAAATGAATGTTGTCCAGCCCGTCGACGATGCGGGCGGCATCATAAATATCCTGCAGCTTGGATTCGCGGTACTCACGCTTCTCCAGATCCACCAGGTGCACGGCGATGCCTGCCGTGCCGTAGTGCACGCGCTTGCCCTGGACCACCATGTCGTGCCTGGGGTCCTGGCCATGAAGCGTGAAATGTCGTGCCGCCCGCTTGATGGTGTCGAGCACGAGCGCGCGCGGAAAGCGGACCCGGCCATCGTCGCCATGGATCGCCCCCACCTTGGTCAGCACCTTTATGCAGGAAGGAATGGCGTTGGCGAAACCCACTGTCTCCAGAAGCGTCAGTACGCCTTCGTGGATACGCTCGCGGTCATCCCCGCGAAGCGGCCCGTAGCCGCCGCCCTCGATGGCCTTGTGCTGTGGTCTGGTATCCTCCACCAGGGGAGATGATCGCATGGCATGTCCTGTTTCGCGAAGACCGGAGCGTTGTGGACGACGGTTCGCCGGCGTGTCCTGCTGTTCGACAGCCACTGGCATGGAGCACTCCAACTTCGTCGGCAGGAACTCGTGGCGGTTGGTCCACCATCGGCCTGCTTCTTCCCCTGATGACGCCGACTATGCCGCCGGCACTGGCCCATCCTATGGGCCAGCTGGCTCAGTTCCATGTGCCAGAACTAAAATACCGGAGCCGCTGCGAGCGGCTCCGGTCACGAGAGGTCGATGATGGATCAGGCGGCCGCGGGTCTGCGTCCGGCGGCCGTGGCCAGTTCGCGGATGCCTGGCTCGATGTGCTGTAGCGCGATCGACGAGATGCCCAGCCGCATGAAACGCGAAGGCTTTTCAGTGCGATCGAAGAAGCGGTCGCCTGGCTCGATGATGACGCTGCGCGAGGCCGCTGCCTCGGCAAGCCCGCGCGAATCGGTGCCGCGCGGCCCTTCGAGCCACAGCGACGTACCGCCGGCCGAATCGGTCGAACGCCATTCCGGCAGGAAGGCGGAAATCGCATGGACCAGCCGCTTGCGCCGCTCGTCGAAGGCTGACGACAGCCGCCGCACCAGCGCCTCGTGGTGGCCGAGCGACAGGAACAGTGCGACGGCGCGCTGATTGTTGGCCGGCGGATGACGCAGCATGAAGCGGCGCAGCGCCCGGAGCTCCGCGATCAGTCCGGCGGACGCCACGATGTAGCCGAGCCGCAGGCCGGGAGCCAACGTCTTGGACATAGAGCCGACATAGACCACGCGGCCGGAACGATCGAGGCTCTTCAGCGCTTGCTGCGGTGCCTCGTCGAGAAGCTGGCTGTCATAGCCGTCCTCGATGATGATCTGGTTGTAGCGGTTGGCGCGCGCCAGAAGATCCTGCCGCCGTTCCGCCGACAACGGCACCATGGTCGGGCAATGATGGCTGGGCGTGACGAAGACGAAGCCGGAATCATTGGGAATAGAAGCAGTTACGATGCCGGACTGGTCGACCGGCACCGGCTGTATCTCTGCGCCCGCAAGGCGGAAGATCGAGCGCGCGTCGGGGTAACCGGGGTCCTCCATCGCCACCTTGGAGCCCTTGGACATCAGCAGCGTCGCCAGCATGTAGAGCGCGTTCTGGGCGCCCAGCGTGACGATGATCTCGTCGGGATTGGCGAAGATGCCGCGCCGGGGCAGGAGCCGCGCCTGGATCTGCTCGATCAGCAGCGGATCGTCACGGTCGACCATGTCGGATGCCCAGTTGCGGATTTCCAGCACGGCAAGCGCCATGCGGTTGCACTCGCGCCATTCAGCGGTCGGGAACAGCGCCGGGTCGAACTGCCCGTAGACGAAAGGATAGGACGACTTGATCCAGTTCTCGTGCTTGGCCGGCGGCGGCATGTCGCTTGCGGCGATCTTGCGGCGTGCCTTCCAGTCGATCTCATTGGCCTGGTCGGGCGCCTTCTGGTGCGGCTTGGCCGGTGTCGCCAGCACATCGGGATTGACGAAATGGCCACGCCGTTCGCGCGCCACCAGGAAACCCTGGTCGACGAGCTGCTGGAACGCCAGCACCACGGTTCCGCGCGCCACGCCGAGTTTTTCGGCCAGGATGCGGCAGGAAGGGAGCGGCATCGAAGCGGCGATCTGGCGGTCGAGAATGGCGGCTACGATGGCCTGGCGGATCTGCGCCTGCAGGGTTTGGCCGGATTCGGCCGAAATCCGGAACAGGCCGGACCATATCGCCGTGTCGTTTCGCTGTGGCATGGGAGATTTCCTCGATGGCCAGCCTTTTTCGTTTGGCTGGACCAGCCGAACGTAACCGTGGCACAAGGGGTTGCGCCAATCAATTTTTCTGATCGTTGGGATTTATGCCAGTGATCCTTCACGTCCTTTTGATGCCGCGTTGCGGCATCGTGGGGTGACGCGGCGCTTCATCCCGGCGATGACATCGTGCGTCATGGCGGCGTGAGGGTGTGCGTCATCGCTGCGCATTGATACGGATGGAGTTCGGCCCGATAGATTGTCGCGACGACACGCGCCGGAAACATCCGGTCCGTAATGATGGCTCGAGGTCTCGGAGTTTGGCAGTGGATCAATCGTCCTTTCAAAAACAGCTCGCCGCCTTGCGCGATCACCGCGCGGCGGCGCCCGCCAGCATGCGCCAGACCTTCGCCGCCGATCCCAAGCGGTTCGTGGAATTCTCCGCCACCGACGGCGATCTGCTGCTCGACTGGTCGAAGTGCGCGGTCGACGCGACCACCATGGAGCTGCTGGAAAAGCTCGCGCAGGCCGCCGATCTCGAAGGCCGCCGCGCCGCCATGTTCGCGGGCAAGAAGATCAACGTCACCGAGGACCGTGCCGTGCTGCACACGGCGCTGCGCAACCTGACCGGCAAGGGCGTCACCGTCGATGGCCAGGACGTCAAGGCGGACGTCATCGCCGTGCTCGACGCCATGGGCGCCTTTGCCGATGCCGTGCGCTCGGGCAAGGCGGCCGGCGCCACCGGCAAGAAGATCACCGACATCGTCAACATCGGCATCGGCGGTTCCGATCTCGGCCCGGCCATGGCGACGCTGGCGCTGGCGCCCTATCATGACGGGCCGCGCGCGCATTACGTCTCCAACATAGACGGCGCCCATATCCACGACACGCTGAAGGGCCTCTCCGCCGAGACCACGCTTTTCATCATCGCTTCCAAGACCTTCACCACCGTCGAGACGATGACCAATGCGCAGACGGCGCGCGACTGGGTGGAGAAGGCGCTCGGCAAGGAAGCGGTCGGCAAGCATTTCGCCGCCGTCTCGACCGCGCTCGACCTGGTGGCCAAGTTCGGCATCGCGCCCGATCGCGTCTTCGGCTTCTGGGACTGGGTCGGTGGCCGCTATTCGCTCTGGGGCGCCATCGGCCTGCCGGTGATGATCGCTGTCGGCCCGCGGAATTTTCGCGCCTTCCTTGATGGCGCGCATGAGATGGACGAGCATTTCCGCACCGCGCCGGTGCAGGAGAACCTGCCGGCACTGCTGGGACTGGTCGGCTGGTGGCATCGCGTGATCTGCGGTTACCCGGCGCGCGCCGTCATCCCTTACGACCAGCGCCTGTCCAGGCTGCCGGCCTATTTGCAGCAGCTTGACATGGAATCGAACGGCAAGAGCGTCACCCTCGAAGGCACGGCGGTGACGACGCCGACCGGACCGCTGGTCTGGGGTGAGCCCGGCACCAACGGCCAGCATGCCTTCTTCCAGCTGCTGCACCAGGGCACCGATTTCATTCCGGTCGAGTTCCTTGCCGCGGCCATCGGTCACGAGCCCGATCTCAAGCACCAGCATGATCTGCTGCTCGCCAACTGCCTGGCGCAGTCGGAAGCGCTGATGAAGGGCCGCACGCTGGACGAGGCGCGCGCCCAGATGCTGGCCAAGGGCATGAAGCCGGCCGAGGTCGACAAGATCGCGCCGCACCGCGTCTTCTCGGGTAACCGTCCCTCGGTCACCATCCTCTACAGAAAGCTCGACCCGCGCACCTTCGGCCGGCTGATCGCGCTCTACGAGCACCGCGTCTTCGTCGAGGGCACGCTGTTCAACATCAACTCCTTCGATCAGTGGGGCGTCGAACTCGGCAAGGAACTGGCCACCGGCCTGTTGCCTGTCGTGGAGGGCAAGGAAAGTGCCGCCAATCGGGATGCATCGACCGCTGGCCTTGTGGGATTCATCCAGCATTTGCGTGGCTCGGAGTGAAAAGCTTGGCAGACATCAAGGGAATATTGTTCGACAAGGACGGCACGCTTGTCGACTTCAACGCCACCTGGCTCGGCGTTGCCGACTTCATGGCCATGGATGCGTCGGAAGGCGATCGCTGGAAAGCCGACAGGCTGCTGGCCGCTGCCGGCTTCGATTTCGCCAACAAGCGTTTCAAGCCGGACTCCATCTTTGCCTCCGGCACCAATCTCGACGTCGTCGAATTGTGGTTCCCACGCCTGTCCAACGAGGATCAGATGCTTGCGGTTGCCCGCTTCAACGAGATCACCTCCGTACAGGGCTCGGCGATGGCTGTGGCGCTGCCGGGCATCGTCGATACGCTGACGGCACTGCACAGCAAATCCTACCGGCTTGGCGTCGCCACCAACGATTCGACCAGCGGCGCGGAAAAGACGCTGGTTACGCTCGGCGTCGCTCAATTGTTCGACGCGGCCTATGGCTACGACGCGGTGGCCAATCCGAAGCCCGCCCCCGACACGATCCAGGCCTTCAGCGATCTCACCGGCCTCAAACCGGCGGAAATCGCTATGGTCGGCGACAACAGGCACGACCTCGAAATGGCGCGTGCCGGCGGCTGCGGGCTGGCGATCGGCGTGCTCTCCGGCACCGGCACCCGCGAATCGCTGGCCGGCATTGCCGATGTGGTTCTGGATTCGGTCGCCGACCTGCCGGATTTTCTCTCGGCGCGGGTCAGGGAGACGATCTGACGGGAAAGGCTAGGTCAAACTCGATTCACCTCGGGATTTTCTGCCAATGGCCGAGATGGGGGAGCAGTCCATGGAAACTATCGAGCTTCTGGTTTGTTTTCGGACACAATGGGCCACTCATCAGCAGAACAAACGTACCCGCATTTGCCGCACCTGATCTTGGCGCTTTGCGCTGTCGATGTCTTCGCCTGGCTGAAGATCGAAGCCCCGATTTTCGCATTTTGGGCAAACTGTGAAACCGATACGTTGAACAACTTTAATCCACGCCACTCGACTTCTCCGACCAACGGCTAGTCGAATCTATTTTCTGCCCTCGATGTTTGTCCACAATGAGTAGAATTTAGGCTTGCTCTGTGGCGTCAGCGCGCTCCCTCCTCAAACGAAAAGACGCCGCTAAGCCTCGTCGCGGCACCCTTCGCGTCGCCGAAATCCGGCACCCGGTATTCGGCGACCAACTGCAGCCGGGACAGCGGCAGGTCGTTGCGGCGGGGATCTCCGACCAGCACCTCGATGCCGGCCGCCAGGCAGCGGTCGAGGAACGGGATAACCCGCAGAGCGACCTCTGGGCCGTAGAACAC